>JAZSQG010000317.1:0-2530 GCA_045537855.1 Oscillospiraceae bacterium | reverse complement strand
CTGGGCGGCAAAGTAGCGGGCGGCGATGCGGGGGTATTTGGTGGCTACCCGCAGGATGCCCTCACCGCTGTCCCGGAAGCCTTTCGGCCCCGCCACCGCCATGCGGCAGCGGCCGATGTCCAGATCCATGAGCTCATACACGTCCTGCCGGCTCTCCAGCAGCACGTCGTAACCGGCCACGCCCAGATCCGCCGCGCCCCGGCTCACATACACCGGCGCATCGGAGGGCTTGACCCAGAAATAGCGCACCCCGGCCTCGGGATTTTCGAAGACCAGCCGGCGGCTTTCCTCCTTTAGTTCCGGGCAGGCGAAGCCCGCCTGCTCCAGAATGGCATATACCTTTTCGCCCAGCCTTCCCTTGGGCAGGGCGATGCGAAGCATGTTGTTCATTCCCTGCTGCCCCTCAATTCATCCAGATAGACGGCGAAGCCCACCGCTCCCGCCTGCTTGCCCAGCTTCCGGGCCAGGGTGCCGTACTGTCCGCCGGACAGCACCGGGCTGGGGAGCTTTTCCAGGAAGCCCTGGAACACCAGGCCGTCGTAATAATCCATATTGCTCACCACGCTGAAATCCAGGCGTACCTTGCCCGCCAGACCCTGGGCTTCCAGCGCCCGGCTGAGTCCCCGGAGGACGGCCAGCTGCCCGGCACATTCTCCGGCGGGCAGGGCCTGCTCCGCCGCGGTCAGGGCATCTGCCAGACTGCCGGAGATCTCCGTCAGCAGCAGGAGGCGGCGCGTTCCTTCGCCGTCCAGCCCCTGGGCCCGAGCAAAGGCCTCCATCCCGTGGCGGTTCTTGGCCCGGGCATAGCCCAAAGCCTGGTCGTAGGCGCTCTCACTGAGGCCGGCAGTGCGGAACAGGGCCTTCACCAGACCCAGATGGGACACGCAGAGGCGGTAATCCCCCTCCAGCATTTCCAGAGAGCGGAGGGCCAGGGCCACGGTGTCGAACACATGGTGTTCTTCCACTTCGCCGATGCATTCCACCCCCGTCTGCCCGATCTCCCGGAAGCCCCGGTCCCCGGGGGCGGCCCGGTAGACGTTTTCGTGGTAGTAGACCCGGCTGACCTTCCCGTCCTCGGGCTGGGGCGCCCGGCGGAGGATGGAGAGGGTCACGTCCGGCTTCAGAGCCACCAGACGTCCGTCCAGATCCGTGAAGCTGATGATGCGGTCGCTCACCAGAAAGTCCTTGTAGCGGGCGTAGAGGTCATATTCTTCAAAGCGGCTCATGCTGAAGCGGCGGAAGCCCTGAGAGGCGTAAAGGCCCCGGAGCTGCAGGGCGGCGCGCTCGGCATAGCTGAGGATGCCATCGTCAATCTTCATCGTCTCCGCTCCTTTCCAGTACTGTTCGGTAGCCGCCCGAGCCGTAGTTCAGGCAGCGGTTGACCCGGCTGATGGTGGCGCTGCTGGCTCCGGACTGGCGGCCCACTTCGCTGTAGACCAGCCCCTGATGGAGCAGCCCCGCCACCTGAAAGCGCTGGATCATGGCCTGCAGCTCTCCGATGGTGCAGAGATCTTCAAAAAAAGAATAGCATTCCTCCTGATTTTTCAGGGACAGGATGGCGTCAAAGAGCTTGTCCGCCGCGGGGGAATGTAGATTCGACACGGTGTTCACCTCTGAAAATAATTCAATACGATAATGTGATAGCATGCTAACACGATGGGGCGTGAAAGTCAAGAAAAATGTGGGTGCGGGGCGGGGGAACAACACCGGGCGCCACAGTCTTTTGGGATCCTGTGGCGCCCGGAAGATGTTCGGTAAATTCTGTGCTGTTTTACACTGCTTCAGGTGTATTGTAGCGTTTGCAGCGTAAAAACACAAGCGGAAATTGCGCTGTATTTCCCGTGTTTGCTCTGGCGCCGAGGATGCCGCGCCGCCTGCGCCCTCCCCAAAATCCCCCAAAAGCGCTCCCTTTTACCTTTTGGACTGATTTAGGATATAAAGAACTTCCCTCCGTCAAAATTACGGAGGGAAGTATGTTCACAGAACACAGCGGTTCGATAAATTGGAATTGGATTACTTGGGTCCACGATCTGTAATAATATAAAACCCTTCTTGAATTGCAGAAAGTGTTGCAATGGAGCATACAGCTGTAGCAATATAATTCAATTCCCAAAAAGGGATTGTCAAAGGCAATAAGAACAGAAGGAGTCCCGTTACTTTGTTCATAATCGTATGCAAGGATATAAACTGTTTTTTAGAAACATATCCCCCTATGATATTGCTGATTTTGATAACCGCAATCACACCACCCCATATCCACAACCATTGTGGAATATGGATTGCTGGCAACAACTTAAACAAAGATACCACCACAAAAATGAGGTCGGCAATCGTGTCCAGTTGGCTTCCAAACTTGCTGGTACTGTTTGTTTTTCTGGCGATTATTCCATCTGCCATATCACTAAAACCGCATAGGAGATATGTGATATAAAAGGCTGAAGAAAATGCAGGAAAGAACAGCAACAAAATACTGCCGAAAATACGACAACCCGTGAGTATATTTGCAATATGCTTCGTCATCTGTTCACCT
>JAZSQG010000284.1:0-2269 GCA_045537855.1 Oscillospiraceae bacterium | reverse complement strand
CCAGCAGAAAGCCGGTCTTCCCCGCCAGAATGCCCCAGCTGGCGCCGGGATTATGCACATAGGTGAGCCCCAGCAGCCCCGGCAGCAGGGCCTTTGTGCCATGGAGGGGAATGTGGATCACCGTCCAGAGCTTGAAGTGCTGGTCCAGGGCCACGATCAGGGCGGCCAGAAGGATGTATGCCATACTTCTCTCCTAAATTCTGCAGGGAACGGCGCGAACCGTTCCCTGCCAAAACGCTTTCTTACTCCGCAGCTCAGCCTACCACGCCGGCACAGCGGGGGCAGAGTTCGGGATGGGCTTCATTGCTGCCCACGGCCTCATGATGGGCCCAGCAACGGGCGCACTTGGGCGCCTGAGAGGGCTCCACCGCCACCGTCACGCCGCTGAGGGCGCCGGCTGCGCCTTCGGGACCGCCATTTTCGCACACCGTCACCCTGGAGACGATGAACATGGTCTGCAGGTCGAAGGCTTCCAGCTCGGAGGCTTCCATGGCGCCGTTGAGATACAGGGTCACTTCCGCATCCAGGCTCTTGCCCACGGTCTTCTCGCTTCTGGCCACTTCCAGAGCCTTGTTCACATCGCCCCGGAGCTTCATCAGCTTTTCCCAGGCCTCCGCCTGCTCCGGCGCAAGGCTCCAGTCGCTGCGGGAGGCGGGCATATCGTTATACATGACGCTCTCGCCGTCGTCGCCGGAGGCGTGAGGCATCATGCCCCAGATCTCTTCCGCGGTGAAGATGAGGATGGGAGCAAGCAGACGCACCAGCGCATCCAGAATGTGATAGATGGCGGTCTGGGCGCTGCGGCGGAGCTTCCCGTCCCGGGCTTCGCAGTAGAGCCGGTCCTTGATGATGTCCAGATAGAAGTTGGACATATCCGTGACGCAGAAGTTGTGCACGGCGTAGCTCACGGCATAGAACTCATAGCGGTCGTAGGCCTCGCGGCAGCGGGCCACCAGCTGGTTCAGGCGGCTCAGAGCCCACTGATCCAGGGCTTCCAGCTCCTCGAAGGGCAGGGCCTGATCCGGGTCGAAGCCGTCCAGATTGCCCAGAATATAGCGGGCGGTATTGCGGATCTTCAGATACTTGTCGGAAAGCTGCTTGAAGATATTGTCGGAGCAGCGCATATCCAGCTTGTAGTCGGCGCTGCCGGCCCAGAGGCGCAGGAGCTCCGCGCCGTACTTGGGGATGAGCTCATCGGGAAGGATGGAGTTGCCCAGGCTCTTGTGCATGGCCTTGCCTTCCCCGTCCACGGTCCAGCCGTGGGTGAGCACCGCCCGGTAGGGGGAAGCGCCCTTCACCGCCACGGCGGTGAGGAGGGAGGACTGGAACCAGCCGCGATACTGGTCGCCGCCCTCCAGATACAGGTCGGCGGGCCAGGTGCCGGGGCTGTCCAGCTCCATGGAGGCGATGTGGGTGGAGCCGGAGTCGAACCAGCCGTCCAGGGTGTCGGTCTCCTGGGTGAAGCCGTCGCTGCTGCCGCAGTGGGGGCAGGCGAAGGCTTCCGGCAGCAGTTCCTCGGCGGAGTGGAGGAACCAGGCATTGGAGCCCTCGGCCCGGAAGCGCTCAGAGACGCTCTCAATGGTCTCGGGGGTGCAGACGGGCTTGCCGCAGCTGCCGCAGTAGAACACGGGAATGGGCAGACCCCAGTGACGCTGGCGGGAAATGCACCAGTCGGCGCGCTCGCGGATCATGCTCTCCATGCGGCCCTGGCCCCATGCGGGCATCCACTTGACGGTGTTGGCCGCCGCCACGGCAGCTTCCTTGAAGGCGTCCACGGAGCAGAACCACTGGTCGGTGGCCCGGTAGAGGATGGGGTTCTTGCAGCGCCAGCAGTGGGCATACTGGTGGAGGATCTTCTGGCTGCCCAGCAGGGCGCCGGAGGCCACCAGATCCTGATAGATCACGTCGTTGGCTTCTTCGGTCTTGAGACCCTGATACTTTTCGCCGGCCAGCTCCGTCATGCGGCCCCGGTCGTCCACGGGCACCAGCATGCCGATCTCGGCTCTGCCGCTCTGCTCGTACTTGCGGCAGATCTCATAGTCCTCCTGGCCGTGACCGGGGGCGGTATGCACGCAGCCGGTACCGGCATCCAGCGTGACATGGTCGCCGTTGAGGATGATGCTGTCCCGCCCGTAGAGGGGGTGGGCGGCGGTCATCAGCCCGAAGTCGGCGCCTTTGCGGGTCTCCAGCACTTCCAGGGCGGGGAGGTTGCAGGCCTGCTCCACCGCTTCCCGGCGCTCCCTGGCCAGGATATACACTTCCCCGTTGT
>JAZSQG010000230.1:0-6405 GCA_045537855.1 Oscillospiraceae bacterium | reverse complement strand
GGGCCTGATACAGCACCCGGCGGACATGCTCCCGGTCGTGGGCGCTGTCGGACATACAGCGCTCCATATAGTCTTCCAGCAGCTGATAGGTCTCCCGCGTCATGCTGTTTCCCTCCTCCGGGTGCGGCACATATTTACTTGTGGAAGCGGAACACGTTCCAGGACAGGGTCTTGAGGGTGGCGCTGACCCTGCCGTTTTCCAGCTTCGTGGCGCTGTCCACTTCGGGCTTGATTACGTCGGGCTCTTCGAAGGTGTTGCGGGCGTTGATATCGTCGCTGTACATGCGCAGATGCTCCGTGAGCTTCCAGCCCTCAAAGCCGGAAACGTCCAGCTCCAGACTCTGCTCGGTGTCCCAGTGGCGGTTGATGACGAAGATGTTCAGTTCCTCCCCGTCCTCGCTGAGGGCGGCGGCCGCGTCCACGAAGGGCAGGCCTTCCCGGTCGGCGTTCTGCTGGTTGGTATCCACCGCGAATCCGGGCAGATCGAAGGTGTCGCAGTCCACGCTGACCTGCAGGGAGGTGCCGCGGCCCCAGTTCATCAGCTGCACGAAGGGATAGTAGGAGGCGCTGCGCCAGATCTGCTCCCGGGTGGCGCTGGCCAGTGCACCCAGACCGCCGGTCATGCAGCCCACCTTCACCCGGTCGGCATGGCGCAGGAAGGTCAGCAGCACCGAGGCATTGCCCAGGGCGTTGACCATGTCCCCCTGCAGGACCATGTCGGGAGGCCCGGACATGCCCATGTTGTCGGGATCGTGGAGAACGAACTTCCGGTCCGGGGTAAAGACATAGTGGCTGGCATAGAGGGCGTGGGGCAGGCTGCCGTACTTCACCTTGTCCAGAGGCCGGGACATGGAGCCGTATTCATCGAAGGAGAGCATCATCTTCCTGGGAGAGCGGCACTTGGTCTGCACGAAGTCGCAGAGGCCGATCTCCGTATTGATGTAGTCCTCGTAGTACACGGAGCCGCCCAGAAGGGCCGCAAAGTCGCCGGGCGGGCAGGCATGGTAGTGGTGCATGGAAACATAGTCCACGGACTCATAGCACTCCTGCAGCACTTCCAGGTCCCACTGGGGGTAGTGGGGCAGGAAGGGCGAGGAGGAGACGCAGACGGCGGTCTCGATGCTGCCGTCGATCCACTTCATGGCTTTGCTGGTCTCGTTGGCCAGCACGCCGTAGCCCTTGGGGTCCCGTTCCCAGGAGGCGATCTGCCAGGGGCCGTCCATTTCGTTGCCCAGATACCAGAGCTTCACGCCGTAGGGGTCTTCGTGGCCGTTTTTCCGGCGCAGGTCGGACCAGTAGGTGCCGCCGGGATAGTTGGTGTACTCGGTGATGGCCATGGCGTCGTTCAGGCTGCCGGTGCCCAGATTGATGGTGTAGAGGGCTTCGCAGCCCACCCGTTCTGCCCACTGCAGGTATTCGTCATGACCCACATCGTTGGGGATCACCTGATGCCAGGCCAGGTCCAGGTGGACCTTCCGCTGCTCTTTGGGGCCGATGGAATCCTTCCAGTCCCAGCCGGAAACGAAGTTGCCGCCGGGCAGGCGCACCGCGGGAATGGGAGTGGCACGCAGCGCGTCGATGAAATCCCGGCGGAAGCCCTTGTCATCCGCCGTGGGATGTTTGGGGTTATACATGGTACCGTTGACCATGCTGCCGATGGGCTCCAGGAAGGAGCCGTAGAGTCTGGGGGAGATTTCGCCGATGGTAAAGGCGGGATGCACGGTGAGTTTCGCTTTCTTTGGCATAACGCAAGCTCCTTTCGTCATGCATCCCCCGCCAGATTGGGGCGCGGGGCCTGCACGGCATGTTTTTCATTCATCTGCCATTCAGTGTAACAGAGTTTCCCGCCGTTTACAAGCGCAAGCTCGGCTTTTCCGCCGCCCCCGCGGCGCACATTGCAGGATCGGGCGAATCGTGGTACAGTAAGAGGGAAATCATCAGCCGGAAGGTGCAGGTACGATGGACGGAAAAACGCGCTGCAAATGGTGCAGCCCCAAAAATCCCCTTTATGTCACATACCACGATACCGAATGGGGCGTGCCGAATTTTGACGAAGGGTATCTCTATGAAATGCTCATCCTGGAATCCTTTCAGGCCGGGCTTTCCTGGGAATGTGTGCTGAACAAGCGGGAAAACTTCCGCAAAGCCTATGACGGTTTTGATCTTGAAAAAGTGCTCGCTTACGGCGAAGCAAAAGAGCAGGAACTGCTGCATAACAAGGGCATCATCCGCAACAGGCTGAAAATCCGGGCAAGCATCCATAACAGCCGGATCTTTCGGGACATCGCCGGGGAATACGGCTCCTTTTCTCAGTATTTGCGGACTTTTACAAAGGATGAGATCCTTTTCGAACAAGGCAGGACCACCAATGCCCTGTCGGACGCCATATCAAACGATCTGCAGAAGCGGGGCATGCGCTTCGTGGGCTCCGTCATCATCTATTCCTATCTGCAGGCCATCGGCGTCATCTGCTCCCACGAGCAGGACTGCTTTCTCTATCAGGAGGAGGCATAAGCGGACAGACAGCGGACCGGGGCCTTGTGTTTTCTCCGTAAGCCCGCTATACTGACTGCAGCAAACGACCGGCACAGCCGGAGAAGGGAGACCCTATGAATCAGACTTTATCCGGCCTGCGGGCCGTGATCACCGGCGCCTCCGACGGTTTCGGCCTTTCCATGTCCCGGGCGCTGCTGCGCGCCGGGGCGGAGGTGGCCCTCGCCGCCAGGCCCGGCGAAAAGCTGGAGCGTGCAGGGGCAGCGCTGCAGGCAGAGGGTCTGAAGGCCCATATGCTGCCCATGGATGTCCGCAGTGAAGCTTCCGTCGCGGAAGCTGCCCGATGGGTCGAACATCACTGGGGGCAGCCGGAGCTGCTGGTGAACAATGCCGGGCTGGGCATGGCGCGGTGTAATCCCCACTTCCTGACGGCCCCTCAGAAGTTCTTCGAAATCGAGGTGGAAGCCTTTCAGGACATGGTGAACACCAACCTGATGGGCTACTTCACCGTGGCAAAATACTTCGCGCCCCTGATGATCCGAAAGGGTCGGGGCCGCATCGTGAATATTTCCACGGGTCTTCAGACCATGACCCGGCCGGGCATGGCCCCCTACGGCGCCTCCCGGGCGGGGGCGGAAGCCCTCTCCCGGGTGATGGAGCAGGAGCTGCGGGAATACGGCATTACGGTGAATATTCTGCTCCCCGGAGGCCCCGCCCGCACGGGCCTGCTGGGTACGGAGCCGGTGCCGGAACGTATGGCAGCCGTCCTCCTCCCTGCCGAAATTCTGGATGAAGCCATCCTCTTCCTGGCTTCCCCGGAGGCGGAGCATATCAGCGGAGCGCGCATCATCGCCACGGAGTTTGACAGCTGGCTCCGGGAGCAGGGTCTGCGAAGCTGAGTTCCTTTCCCCGCACACGTCTTCCCTATTACCGATTGCCTTCCCCCGCACCTCCAACTCTTCTGACACAAAAACTCCCGCATCGCCCGAGCAGGGGTGATGCGGGAGTTCCGTTTTCGGGGCTGCGTCCCCGACAAAGCAACAACGGGTACCCGGCTGACGCCGGATACCCGTTATCTTAATTACCTTTGCGCCTTACCGAAACGATTCAGCGCGAGACCGAAGGGACAGACTTATTTCGCAGCCTTATCCGCTTCGAAGCCGGGGTACTTGGGCTTGGCAGCATACTTGGTATGCAGCAGGCTGTGAGCCAGGTGGCTGTTGGGCTCGCCCAGGAACTCGGCGTAGATCTTCTGGATCAGGGGGTTCTCATGGCTCTTGCGCACGGCCATGGCAGCATCCTGGCTGTAGAGGGCCTGGGCGCGCTGGGCGCGGTAGTTCTCGAAGTTGCGGACGCTGGCGGGCACGATGGGCTGGCCGCCGCCATTGATGCAGCCGCCGGGGCAGCCCATGACCTCGATGAAGTGGTATTCCACTTCGCCGGCCTTGACCTTCTCCAGGACCTTGGCAGCATTGGCAGTGCCGCTGACCACGCAGACATTGGCAGTGATCTCGCCGCCGTCGGGAGTGGGCAGGGTGACGCTGGCTTCCTTGACACCTTCCAGGCCGCGGACGGCATGGTACTCAATGGCGTCGAGGCTCTTGCCGGTGACCACGTCGGCCACGGTACGCAGGGCAGCTTCCATCACGCCGCCGGTGGCGCCGAAGATGACGCCGGCGCCGGTGAAGATGCCGAATTCGGGATCGAAACTCTCTTCGGGGAGCATGTTCCACTTCATGCCGGCCTTCTTGATCATACGGGCCAGTTCGCGGGTGGTGATGGTGGCGTCGATATCCCACAGATTGTCCACGGAGGACTCATGGTCACGGCGGACCTCATACTTCTTGGCGGTGCAGGGCATCACGGAGACCACATACACATCCTCGGGCTTCAGGCCCTTGTTGCGGGCGTAGTAGGACTTCATCATGGCGCCGAACATCTGCTGGGGGCTCTTGCAGGAAGAGAGGTTGGGGATGAACTCGGGATAGTACTGCTCGCAGTAGCGGATCCAGCCGGGGCTGCAGGAGGTGATGAGGGGCAGGGTGCCGCCGTTCTTCAGGCGACCCAGGAACTCATAGCCTTCTTCCATGATGGTCAGGTCGGCGGTGACGTTCACATCGAACACGCCGTCGAAGCCCAGACGATGCAGGGCAGCGACCATCTTGCCCTCGGCGTTGGTGCCGATGGGATCGCCGAATTCTTCGCCCAGAGCGGCACGGACGGCGGGGGCGGTGCCCACGACCACGTGCTTGCTGGGATCGGCCAGAGCGGCCCACACTTCGGCGGTCTTGTCCACTTCGTAGAGGGCGCCGGTGGGGCACACGCTGATGCACTGGCCGCAGCTGATGCAGGCAGTCTCATCCAGATCTCTTTCGAAGGGAGAGCCGATGTGAGTGGCGAAGCCACGGTCGATGGTGCCGATGACGCTGACGCCCTGCTGCTTTTCACAGGCAGCCACGCAGCGGCGGCAGAGGATGCACTTGGAGTTGTCGCGCACCAGGTGCAGGGTGCTGGTGTCCTTGCGGGGCTCCAGCTCCTTGGGGTTGCCGAAGCGCACTTCTTCCAGACCGTAGGTCTTGGCCAGGGTCTGCAGTTCGCAGTTTTCGCTGCGCACGCAGGTGGTGCACTCCATGCGGTGGTTGGAGAGGATCAGCTCCAGGGTCCGCTTGCGGGCCTCAAAGGCCTTCTGGGAGTTGGTGTTGATCTCCATGCCGGGGGCGACGGGGTAGACGCAGGCGGCCACGAGGCCACGGGCGCCGGTAACTTCGGTGACGCACATACGGCAGGCGCCGATGGCGTTGATTTCCTTCAGATAGCAAAGGGTGGGGATCTCCACGCCGGCGATGCGGGCAGCTTCCAGAACCGTGGCGTTGGAGGGGACTTCCACCTCGATACCGTTAACTTTAACCTGAACAGTAGCCATTATTACTCGCTCCTTTCCCCTCAGTCCTTGTAGATGGCGCCGAACTTACAGGTTTCCATACAGGCGCCGCACTTCAGGCACTTCTGGGTGTCGATCTCGTGGGGCTTCTTCACCTCACCGGAGATGGCCCCGGCGGGGCAGGCTCTGGTGCAGGCGGTGCAGCCGCGGCACTTGGCGGGGTCAATCTTATAGCTCAGGAGGGACTTGCAGACATGGGCGGGGCAGCGCTTCTCAACCACATGGGCAACGTACTCATCACGGAAGTGCTTGATGGTGCTCAGGATGGGGTTGGGGGCAGTCTGACCCAGACCGCAGAGGGCGTTGGCCTTGATGTGCGCGGCCAGTTCTTCCAGCAGGTCGATGTCTTCCAGGGTGCCCTGGCCGTTGGTGATCTTCTCAAGGATCTCGTACATGCGCTTGGTGCCGATCCGGCAGGGGGCGCACTTGCCGCAGCTTTCATCCATGGTGAACTCCAGGAAGAACTTGGCGATATCCACCATGCAGTTGCCCCCGTCCATGACGATCAGCCCGCCGGAGCCCACGATGGAGCCGATGGCGGACATGCTCTCATAGTCCGGGGGGGTGTCGAGGGGGCTGGCGGGGATGCAGCCGCCGGAGGGGCCGCCGGTCTGGGCAGCCTTGAACTTCTTGCCGTTGGGCACGCCGCCGCCGATGTCCTCGATGACTTCCCGCAGGGAGGTGCCCATGGGGATCTCGACGAGGCCGGTGTTGGTGATCTTGCCGCCCAGGGCGAAGACCTTGGTGCCCTT
Source organism: Oscillospiraceae bacterium (assembly GCA_045537855.1). Lineage (GTDB taxonomy): Bacteria > Bacillota > Clostridia > Oscillospirales > Oscillospiraceae > UBA1774. The sequence goes on along the minus strand of JAZSQG010000230.1, from coordinate 219 downwards.
GGACTCCTCGGTGCCCATTTCCGCGAAAGCGGCGGCGCCGTTGTTGATGATCCAGGTGATGTTGGCATAGGTCTCCCCGTGGTTCAGCAGGGTGGGCTTGCCGAAGAGGCCCCTCTCAGCGGGGAAGGGAGGACGGGGACGGGGCTCACCGCGCTTGCCTTCGATGGAGGTCAGCAGAGCAGTTTCCTCACCGCAGACGAAAGCGCCGGCGCCCAGACG
>JAZSQG010000070.1:0-2085 GCA_045537855.1 Oscillospiraceae bacterium | reverse complement strand
ACCACTGCTACAGAATGATTCGGTTTTATGTAATTGCTTAATTCGGTAGAAAGCCAGGGAGCATCTATATCGAATACGCTTTCCAAAAGAATATTAACCATTAAATTCCGCCTCCAAATATTCTTCATTACTTCTCAAATGCTTCTTCATTCCAAATTTTATTCTACCACATTTCTCCGCCCGCAACAATGCCCGGTGAAATCGCCGGAGGTAGATTCAGACACGCCGAAAGTGAAGAGCAGCTTCCGCCGCCAAGGTTGACTTTGCTTCCCGACACCGCTATAATTTTAAGATAATATGAAATTCGCTGAAGCAGGAGGAACATCATGCCGGTTCTCGACCATTCCATCCCCTATTTCCGTTTTTTTGAAGAGATCTCCGCCATTCCCCACGGCTCTCACAATGAGGCTGCCATCGCCGATTATCTGGTGGAGTTTGCCCGGGCGCGGAAGCTGCGCCACTACCGGGACGATCTGAATAATGTGGTCATCTACAAGCCCGCCTCCCCCGGCCGGGAGAAGGAAGCCCCCGTGATGCTCCAGGGCCACAGCGACATGGTCTGTGAAAAGGAGCTCAGCAGCGGCCATGACTTCCTCACCGATCCCATCCCCCTGAAGCTGGAGGGGGACTGGCTCAGCGCCGAGGGCACCACCCTGGGCGCCGATGACGGCGCGGGCGTGAGCTGGATGCTGGCGGTGCTGGATGCCTCCGACCTGAGCCATCCGCCTCTGGAATGTGTCTTTACCGCCGCGGAAGAGGTGGGCATGGACGGCGCCCGGGGCCTGAAGAAGGACGCCATCAGCGCCAAGCGCATGATCGGCCTGGACGGCGGCGGCGAGACCGGCACCTGCGTCTCCTCCTCCGGCGGCCGCACCCTGCTGGCCAAGTGCCCCATCAGCTATGCCGAGTGCATGTACCCCTGCTTCCTGCTCACCGTCAGCGGGTTGCAGGGCGGCCACAGCGGCATGTTCATTGACAAGGAACACGGCAACGCCATCAAGCTGGGCTTCCGCATCCTCTACCGCCTGCTGGAGCGGGGCACCGACATCCGCGTGGTGCAGATCGAGGGCGGCATGAAGGATAACGCCATCCCCCGGGATTTCGGCGTGGTCTTCGCTTCCACCACTCCCGCCGCTATGCTGGACAGGATGGTGCAGGGCCTGCTGGAAGAATTTAAGGAAGAACTGGGCGACAATGAGCCCGGGCTGGAAATCAGCGTGCAGGAAGTGGAGCGGGTGAATTCCGCCATGACCCCGGAGGATTCCGGTGCCCTCATCAGCATGGGCTATCTTCTGCCCAACGGCCTGCGCGCCCGCTCCTGGAAGCTGGGCATCCCCGTCATCTCCCTGAATCTGGGCGTCCTGCGGATCGAAAACAACGTGGCTCTCTTCAGCTTCTGCGTGCGCAGTCCCATGAAGAGCGCCCGGGAAGAGCTGTCCCGGGAAATCGAGGCCATCAGCTCCATTTTCGGCGGCTTTGTGGAAGTGGAAAGCGACTTCCCCGGCTGGAACTATTCCTCCAACTCCCCCCTCCGGGAGGCGCTGCGCAGCGTCCTGAAGGAGCAGGGCAAGGATCTGCAGGAAATGGCCATCCACGGCGGTCTGGAGACCGGCGTGTTCAAGGGCCGCTATCCCCAGATGGACATCATCACCTACGGCCCCATCGCCTCCGGCGCCCACACCCCAGAGGAAAAGCTGGACCTCAGCAGCTTCCAAAGGGGCTACGGCATCCTGACCCGGCTGCTGGAGATCATCTGAACTTCATACACTGAGAGGAGTATTGCTATGTTCCGGAAAATCCCCTTTGTGGAAAACGAACTGCAGATCGTGGAAGAGCTTCCCGGCTTTTTCGGCGGCCCTTCCGTCCCCCTGAAGAACACACCCGTCACCGCCCGGGAAAACATGATGGCCCTGTACTATGAAAAGTCCCCCTTCTGGATCCCCGTGAGCAACGAAAGCAAGATGATCGGCCCCAAGAGCTACAACGACAATCTGGGCCGCGGCATGGGCAAGGACAACACCGACTGCTTCGGCATCGAGTGGGTCTGGGTCCCCGCCGTGGGCGGCAGCATCGTGCGGCCCGGCG
>JAZSQG010000010.1:0-2669 GCA_045537855.1 Oscillospiraceae bacterium | reverse complement strand
ATGGGGATGGCCAAGAAAGCGCGCCGCTTCCCGGACATTGCCTTCCTGAAGCAGGCTGCGGATGTGGGTGGAGCTGACGGTCACCCCATCCAGCGTTACTTCCGGCATCACATCGCAGCCCATGCCCAGTTCGCCGCATTTCTGCTGCAGCTTTTCCGCCGTCCCCTCTCCCTTCCAGCCGAAGGTGAAGTCGTGACCGCAGACCAGATGCCGGGCGGAAAACTCCTCCCGGATCCACTCCACAAAGCGGTCCCAGGGCATGCGCATGAGATTCTCATCAAAACGCAGGGAGAAGATCTCCTCCACGCCAAACTGGCTGCGGATCAGCTCCGCCCGGTCCTCGGGAGAAGTGATCAGCGGCACGGCTTTGCCGAAAACCAGAGTATCGGGATGTACATCAAAGGTGAGCACCGCGGGGGACATACCCAGTCCCCCCGCCCGCTCCCGGGTGCGCCGGATCAGTGCCCCATGGCCCAGATGCCCCCCGTCAAAAAAGCCCAGGGCCAGCACATGATTGTTCATACTAAACCTCGAAAAAGCTTTTGATTACGGTCATGCGACCGGCGTCCGCCCTGGCAAGGGCCAGAAACTCCCCGGAAGGGTCATAGAGGCGGAAGGTGCCCGCTTCGCCCGCATAGGCGAAATCGTTGCCGCAGCGGACTCTGCGGTTTTCCGCTTCGCTCACGGTGACGGCGGGATGGGCGGCAAAGAGGCTGTCCACCGGCTGCAGGAAGCCTTCCCCGGCAGCAGCCACCACCGCGTCCAGCTCCGCAGCCTCCTCCAGCCGGAAGGCGCCGGCCCGGAGGCGGGTCAGGGCGCTCATGGCGCCGCCGCAGCCCAGCTGCTGCCCCAGGTCGTGGCAGATGGTGCGGATATAGGTTCCTTTGGAGCAGACCACCCGGAAGCAGTAATCTTCTCCCTCATAGCCCAGGGCTTCCACTTCGTGGAGGAAAATGCTGCGTGCTTCCCGCTCCACTTCCCTGCCCGCCCGGGCATACTGATACAGCTTCTTCCCGTCCACCTTAATGGCGGAATAGAGGGGCGGCAGCTGCTGCATTTCCCCCCGGAAACTCTCCAGGACCCGGCGGACTTCTTCCTCCTCCGGCTTTCCCTCCCGGCTTTCCAGCACGGTGCCGGTGGTGTCCTGGGTATCGGTGACAATGCCGAAGCGCACCCGGGCAAGGTAAGCCTTGTCCGCCCGCTCCATAAATTCCACAGCCCGGGTGGCGCGGCCCACGAATACCGGCAGCACGCCCGTGGCCATGGGGTCCAAAGTGCCCCCGTGGCCGATGCGCCGCTCACCCAGGGCACGGCGGAGCTTGGCTACCACGTCATGGGAGGTCCAGCCGGCCGGCTTGTTGATGTTAAGGATCCCGGTCATTGCTGCTTCCAGTGCTTGCGCACTGCCTCACGAATCACGTTTTTTGCATGCTCCAAAGAGCCCTCGATGGTACCGCCGGAAGCCATTCCATGACCGCCGCCGCCAAATTCCGAACAGATGAGGTTGGCATTGGCCCAGTCCCCGGTGCGGACACTGACCTTCCAGCTGTTTTCCTTCAGCTGGCGCAGCGTAATGCTGGTCTCCACCCCGTCCACCTGGCCGGACACGGCAGCAATATCGTCCATATCCTCTTCCGTGATGCCGATTCGCTCCATATCCGCCAGGGAAACGGTGCCGATGCAGGCTTCCCCGTCCATAAAAAATTCCAGACCGGAAATGATGGCCCCTTCCAGCTGCAGACGGCTGCGCCGCTTTTTCATGAAGAGGTTCCGGTTCAGGTCCACCGTGGCGCCCGCGTCCAGCAGTTCGGCCCCCACGCGCAGGGTGTCGGCAGTGGTGTTCTTATAGCGGAAGCAGCCGGTATCCGTGGTCACAGCGATGTACAGAAGCTTTGCCGTCTCCTCGTCCACACCGCCGCCGAGTTCCTTCAGCAGCAGATAGACGATCTCCCCGCAGGAAGCCCGCTCAGGCATCAGGAGCCGCCGGGCGGCATAGCCGCTGTTGGACGGGTGATGGTCCACGGACAGGTGGATCTTCCCCTTATATGCCCCGGCGTTCACCTGCAGGATACCCTCTTCCGCCAGATCGGTGCTGATGATCCAGTCCGGCGTGTAGCCGTCCTCCGCCAGATATTCTTCCACCCAGCGGGCATAACGGGCGGTAGTCTCCGGGTTTTTCAGCATGAAGGCAGTTTTGCCCAATGCCCGCAGCCCCCGGCAAAGTGCCGCAGCGCTGCCCAGCGCATCCCCATCGGGGCGCCTGTGATTCAGTATCAGAAACCGGTCCCGCTCACGCAGCCAGTCCGCACATTCGGCAACGGTCATGCTTTTTCTCCTCCCAAAATCCCGGAAAAAAGGGGCCCGCAGGCCCCTGTTTCCTCAAGTCTAAGCCCCCATCGGGGCGCTTTGCAGCCGAAAAACCGGCGCAAAATCATTCTTCCTGTTCTTCTTCCTGCAGGCTTTCCCGTTCGCTTTCCTTCCGGGCAAGCTCATTGATGACGCGGCTCAGCTCCGCGCCCCGCTCCAGCGAGAGATCCCGCTCAAAGATCAGCTCCGGCGTATAGCGGAGGGTGAGCAGGCTGCCCAGTTCCCGGCGCAGCCAGGGAGACGCGGATTTGAGGCCCTTTTTCAGTTCCTTCTCATCCACCTGTCCCAGAATGCACAGGTAG
>JAZSQG010000238.1:0-2960 GCA_045537855.1 Oscillospiraceae bacterium | reverse complement strand
GTGGGGATTTGTCTTCCTAAGACCGCTTGGCCTCCGACTTCCCAGCCGGGGACTTTGGGCAGGATGGGCTCCGCGCCCACGGCGGCGATGATGACATCATACTCCTCCGCTGCCAGCAGCTCGGGGGTGGCCTCGGTGCCGGTGAGCACCCGGGCGCCGCAGTTGGCGGGGAAATCCTGCATGTACTGCAGGTACATCCGCAGGTCCCGCTTGAAGGGAGCCGCCACCGCGTCCAGAATGTGGCCGCCGATCTTCTCGTTCTTTTCGTAGAGGGTCACGTCATGGCCCCGCTGCAGCAGCCACTTCATGGCCTCCACCCCGGCGGGCCCGCCGCCGATGACCGCCGCCTTCTTCTTCCGGGGGGCGGGGGGCAGAACGCCTTCGGGATATTCGTCGAAGCGGCCCCACATGGGGTTGACGCTGCAGAGCTTGGCGGTGTGGGGGCTGGCCATGCGGAAGCAGGCGCAGCGCAGGCAGGGCATATGCTCCCATTCCCGGCCCTCGGCGTACTTCCGGGGCATATCATAGTCGGCATGGAGGCCCCGGTTGAAGGCCACCAGATCGGCCTTGCCGGAAGCAATGATCTCCTCGGCCTGGGCGGCGTTCTTGATGGCGCCCACCACGCAGACCATCAGCTCAGGATAGGCCTTCTTGATGGCCTCGGAGAAGCCCACGTTGATCTGCTGCTCCATGGTGTAGTTGGTCATGAGCCAGCGCATGTAATAGGGCTCGCCGTACAGGTCGTGGAGGCCGGAAGAAACATGGAGGATGTCGATCTTATCCTTGATGCAGCCGATGAACTCGATGGTCTCCCCCAGATGCATCTGATCGGGGGCGAATTCCTCGGCGCTGATGCGGTACTCGATGACGAAGTTTTCTCCCACCTCGGCGCGCACCGCGTCCAGCACCTCGCAGGCGAAGCGGGCGCGGTTGCGGAGACTGCCGCCGTATTCGTCGGTACGCTGGTTGTACTTGGGGCTGGCAAACTGGGCGATGAGGTTGCCGTGGGCGCCGTGGATCATGCAGATCTTCATGCCCGCCTGCTTGCAGAAGCCGGCGGCCCGGGCATACTTCCCCACGGTCTCCCGGATCTTCTCCTTCGTCATCTCGATGGTGGCGTAGGGCTCCCGGCCCAGCATCCGGGCCCGGTTCACCTCCGCCTTGGTGATGAAGGAGGAAGCGCTGTAGGCCGGATGCCCCACGTTTTCAAAGGGGGTGTCCTTGCCGTTGTGGGTGAGCTCCAGACTGCCCTGGGCCCCGTAGGAAGCGCACATCTCGGCAAAGCGCTTCAGGGGCAGCACGCAGTCCGGGTCGCTGAGCTGCAGCTGCCGGGCTTCGTCGCAGCTCTCCGTAATGTCGATGGTGCAGTTGCCCACATTGCAGACGGCCACGCCGCCCCGGGCATACTGCCGGAAGGTGTTGACGAACTTCTCCGTCACGAAGCCCCGGTCGTCCGCTGCGAAAAAGCAGCCCGGCGGAGCCTGAATGAGCCGGTTCTTGAACAATACGCCCCGAATTTCAAAGGGGCTGTAGACATGGGGATACTTGCGCTTCATGGGTATTCCATCCTTCCTCCGGCGGCTGCCGGCGGGTTTTGTTATACATAAATAGTAACACAAGTTTGCCTCCCGGGCAAGCCGGGAGGCAAAGGGGGCAGCTCAGCGCTGCGCCCCGGCGGGGGCGCTGCGGCGGAGGGTCCGCTGGATGGCGAAGATGACGAAGGCGGTGCAGGCGGCGAAGAAGGCATAGGCCGGTATGTAGGAGCCGCCGGAGAGATCTGCCAGAATGCCGGGGAGAGAGGAAAAGAGCAGGCCCCCGGCGGCATAGCCGATCTGGAAGCGGCGCACGGTGCGGTCATAGTCGGCACTGCTGCTCAGCTCCCCCGCCCAGGCCGAGAGGCCCGCGGTGGTCATGGCAAGACCGCCGCCGTAACAGCACATGGCGGCAAAGAGGACGGCGGGGCCGAGGCCCACCAGACAGCACAGGAGCATGCCCGCCATGAGCACGCCGCCGAAGATCCGGTTGCTGCGGTACATGCCCACCCGCTCGGTGATCCAGCCGTAGGCGCATTTCGCCAGCGTCATCATCACCCCGGAAACGCTGATGGCCAGGGCGGTAACGTGGCTGTCAAAGCCCTGAGAGGAGGCCAGCACCGCCAGATGGCTGTAGCCCGTGCCGGTCATGGCCCCGATGGCAAGGAGCATGGGCACCAGCAGGAGCCAGTTTTTCCGCTGCAGGCTGCGGCCGGGCTGCCGGGCAGCGCTGCCGCCGGAAGAAGCCCCCGCGCCGTAGGCTTCCATATGCTTCCGGGCGGGCTCGTCCCGCACCAGCAGGAAGGTCAGGAGGGACAGGAGGGCCACAAAGGCACCCTCCGCCAGGAAGGTGATGCGCAGGCTCCAGCGCTCGATCATCCAGGTGAGGAGATTGGGGATGCCCAGGGTGGAAAGGCCGGTGACGGCGGAGCAGAGGCTGATGGCCAGGGTCCGCTTCCGGTGGAACCAGTGCTCCAGCACGATGGCGATGGGGATCATGGAGCCCACGCCGAAGCCGAAGCCGGTGAGCACGGCGGCCAGACAGTAGTGGGGAAAGCTTCTGGCCAGACCGAAGAGGACAAAGCCCCCGGCGGTGACAAGGCCCGCCGCCGACATGCCCGAGCGGAGGGAAAAGCGCCGGTAATAGGCCCCGGTGAGGAACATGGAGAGAAAGGCCGCGAGGCTCCGGGTGGTGATGATGAGAGAGGACTGGGCATTGGTAAACTGATTGTGAGAGAGGATGTAGGGCTGGTAAATGGTAAAGGCGTTGACGCAGAGGCCGCTGGTGCAGAACAGGAGCAGGGCGCAGCCCAGCAGGACAAACCAGCCGTAATGGATCCGTTTCATATGCTGCTTCTCCGAAGATGCATGGTTTCGTATCTTCTAAACATATAGGTCCCGGGGCCGTTTGTCAACCTCGGCGGAGCG
>JAZSQG010000214.1:0-4599 GCA_045537855.1 Oscillospiraceae bacterium | reverse complement strand
CGCCGCAGGACGCCCGCTCAGGCATCAGCAGCCGCACTTCGGCATAGCCGCTGTTGGAGGGGTGGTGATCCACAGACAGGTGGATCTTTCCCCGGTAAGGGTCTCCATTGACCTGCAGGATGCCCTCTTCCGCCAGGTCGGTGCTGATGAGCCAGTCGGGCGTGTAGCCGTCCTCCGCCAGATATTCGGCCACCCAGTGGGCATAGCGGGCGGTGGTCTCCGGATTTTTCAGGACAAAGGCGGTCTTCCCCAATGCCCGCAGACCCCGGCAAAGTGCCGCGGCGCTGCCCAGCGCGTCGCCGTCCGGGCGCCTGTGATTCAAAATCAAAAACCGGTCCCGCTTACGCAGCCAGTCTGCACATTCGGCAATGGTCATGCTTACGCTCCTCTCCCGTTCCCGGAAAAAAGGGGCCCGCAGGCCCCCGTTTTCTCAAATGCAGGCCACTGCGGGGCCGTTTTCTGCCGATCCGCAGCGGCATGCTTCATTCTTCCTGCCCGTTTTCCTTTTCGCTTTCCTTCCGGGCAAGCTCATTGATGACACGGCTCAACTCCGCGCCCCGCTCCAGGGACAGATCCCGCTCAAACACCAGCTCCGGCGTGTAGCGGAGGGTAAGCAGACTGCCCAGTTCCCTGCGCAGCCAGGGGGATGCGGACTTGAGGCCCTTCTTCAGTTCCTTCTCATCCACCTGCCCCAGAATGCTCAGGTAGACCTTGGCATAGCGCAGGTCACCGGTGGTCTCCACAGCAGTCACCGTCAGCATGCCCTGCTGCACTCTGGGGTCCTTGACCCGGCGCAGAAGTCCGCTGAGTTCCCGCTGGATATCTTCATTGATGCGTGAGATTCGATTGCTGGCCATAATGATCCTTCCCGCCGGAATTTCCGGCGCATTTTACTTCACGCCGCCGAAGCGCCGCTCCCGACTGTTGAAGGCGGCGAGGGCCCGGTCGATCTCCTCCGGGCCGAAATCCGGCCAGAGGGTATCGGTAAAATAGTATTCCGCATAGGCAGACTGCCAAAGCAGGAAATTGGAGGTCCGCAGTTCGCCCCCGGGCCGGATGACGATATCCGGGTCGGGAATGTCCGCAGAATCCAGATAAGAGGCAAAAAGCGCCTCGTCCAGACTGCCCGCCCGACCGGCGGCATAGTCCTCGGCGTATTTTCTTGCCGCACGGATGATCTCATCCCGTCCGCCATAGTTGAAGCAGACGTTTACCTGCATCCCCGTGAGACCCCGGGACATCTCCAGTGCCTCCCGGGCCAGGTCCTGCAGGGCGGGACTCAGGCGGCCGATATCCCCCATCACATGGAGGCGGGTACGCTCCTTCGCCATAGACGAGATGGCCTCCCGGAGATACTTCTCCAGCAGGCCCATAATGCTCGCCACTTCGTCCTGAGAACGCTTCCAGTTTTCCGTGGAAAAGGCATAGACGGTGAAATAGTCCACGCCCAGATCCCGGAGATAGCGGGCCACCCGGCGGAAAGTCTCCGCACCGGCGGCATGGCCCGCACTTCTGGGAAGTCCCCGTCTGGTAGCCCATCGGCCGTTACCGTCCATGATGACGGCCACATGCCGGGGAATCGTCAGGGCTTTCTTCCCCTGCTTTTCAAACAGCGCCATCCCGGATCAGATCTCGCTGAGTTCCTTTTCCTTCTTCTCCACCAGCTTGTCGATGTCCTTGATATAGTCATCGGTGATCTTCTGCATGTCCTTCTCGGCGTTCTTCTGATCGTCCTCGGTGATCTCGGACTTCTTCTTCTGGGCCTTGAAGGCGTCCATGGCTTCCCGGCGGATGTTGCGCACGGCGGTCTTGCTGTCTTCGCCGTACTTGCGCACCTGCTTAATGAGTTCCTTACGGCGTTCCTCCGTCAGCTGGGGGAAAACAAGGCGGATCACGCGGCCGTCGTTCTGGGGGTTGATGCCCAGATCACTGGCCTGAATGGCCTTCTCGATGAGCTTCATGGTACCGGCATCCCAGGGCTGAATGGTCAGGGTCCGGGGATCGGGAGAAGACACGGTGCCGATCTGATTGATAGGCGTGGGAGTGCCGTAATAATCCACGCGGATCTGGTCCAGGACGGCGGCGTTGGCGCGGCCGGCACGAACTGCGGCGAAGTTGGTCTGCATGACCTCAAGGGTCTTGTCCATTCTGGAAGTGTATTCCACGTAATCGCTCTTATTCATTGTTCTTCCTCCTTATGCCGCAGTCTTTCCTGCAGCTTCACTTTCAAATTATGTGTTCAGCAGATAATGGTGCCGATCTCCTCGCCGGACACGGCGCGAAGAATGTTTTCCGGGTCCTCCAGGGCAAACACGTGGAGGGGCAGGTCATTTTCCATGGCCAGTTGGGTGGCGGTGGCGTCCATGGCTTCCAGTCCGTCGGCCAGCATTTTGGCAAAGCTCAGCCGGTCATACTTCACGGCAGCAGGGTCCTTGGCGGGGTCGGCATTGTAGACGCCGTCCACGCTCTTGCCAAGGAGCAGCACATCCGCGCCGATCTCCAGCGCCCGGAGGGACGCGGCGGTATCGGTGGTGAAGTAAGGTTCGCCGGTGCCGCCGGCAAAGATGACGGCCTTGCCTTCTTCCAGATGGCGCACGGCGGCGTCCCGGTTGAAGGGTTCGGCGACTTTATCCATATCCATCGCGGACATGAGCCGGGCGGGCGCACCCTGCTTTTCCAGACCGTCCAGCAGAGCCAGACCGTTCATGGTGGTGGCCAGCATGCCCATATAGTCGGCCCGGGTGCGGACCATATTGTCGGCCCCGTCCTTCTTGCCGCGCCAGTAGTTGCCGCCGCCGCAGACGATGCCCACCTGCACGCCCATATCCATGCAGGCCTTCACCGCCTGACAGACCCGGGCGGTAAATTCGAAATCGATGCCGCGACCGGCCTTGCCTGCCAGGGCTTCTCCGCTCATTTTCAGAAGTACGCGATGATACTTAGCCTTCATATCCAGCCTCCAGGGCATGCGAAAATCTCCCGTCCATACTCGGGTACTCCATTTTACTATACTTTTAACCATATTAAAAGAGGAAAATGCAAAAAAACACCGCGCACACCCGAAAATCGGACGTGCGCGGTGGGGTATATCGGTTTTTACTTCACCATGCTGGCGACTTCGGCGGCAAAGTCGTCGGCCTTCTTCTCGATGCCTTCACCGGTGAGGAAGCGGACATAGCCCTTCACGGCGATGCTGCCGCCAAGCTTCTTGGCGACTTCGGCAACGTGCTTCTCGCAGCTGATCTTGTCGCCCTTGACGAAGTCCTGCTGCATGAGGCAGTTCTCGGAGTAGTACTTGGCAATACGGCCCAGAACCATCTTCTCGATGATGTTGTCGGGCTTGCCGGCGTTCTTCTCGTCCTGCTTGGCCTGGATGAAGAGGATTTCCTTTTCCTTCTCGATGGTGGCTTCGTCCACATCGCTCTTGTCCAGGAACAGGGGGTTCATAGCGGCGACCTGCATGGCCAGATCCTTGCCCAGCTCTTCCACTTCGGCATTGCCCTTCAGGTTGTCGGACACTTCCATGTTCAGCAGAACGCCGATCTTGCCGCCCATGTGGATGTAGCTGACGGTCATGCCGCTCTCATAGCGGGCGAAACGGCGGATCTGGATGTTCTCGCGGATGGTGGCGACCTTGTCCTGACGCAGCTCTTCCACGGTCTTGCCCAGGCCGGGCACTTCCATGGCCAGGAAAGCTTCCAGGTCGGCGGGGTTCTTCTCGGCAACCAGCTTGGCCAGGTCCGCAGCAAAGGCGCGGAAGTCGGCGTTGTTGGCGGCAAAGTCGGTCTCAATGTTCACTTCCACCACGGCGGCGGGGCCTTCGGCGGAAACGTAAGCGGCACAGACGCCCTCGGCGGCAACGCGGCCGGCCTTCTTGGCGGCAGTGGCGAGGCCCTTCTCACGGAGCCATTCCACGGCCTTTTCCATGTCGCCATCGGTGGCGGCAAGGGCCTTCTTGCAGTCCATCATGCCGGAATCGGTCATTTCGCGGAGCTTCTTGACATCAGCAGCGGTAAAAGCCATGGTTTACTCCTCCTCTTTCACTTCAACGGCGGCTTCCACGGGAGCGGCTTCCACCACTTCCGCATCGGTGCCCTGGCGGCCTTCCTGCACGGCGTTGGCCATGGTGGCGCTGATCAGGCGGATGGCGCGGATGGCGTCATCGTTGCCGGGGATGCAGTAATCCACTTCGTCGGGATCGCAGTTGGTGTCCACGATGGCGACGATGGGGATGTGCAGCTTGCGGGCCTCAGCAATGGCGTTGCGCTCCTTGCGGGGGTCGATGACGAACAGGGCGCTGGGAAGGCGCTTCATGTCCTTCACGCCGCCCAGGTACTTTTCAAGCTTGGCGATCTCGCCGGTGAGCTTGATGACTTCCTTCTTGGGAAGCATATCAAAGGTGCCGTCCTCCTGCATCTTGCGGAGCTGATGCAGACGGTCGATACGGGTGCGCATGGTCTTGAAGTTGGTGAGCATGCCGCCCAGCCAGCGAGCGTTGACAAAGTACATGCCCACGCGCTCGGCTTCTTCACGGACCGCATCCTGGGCCTGCTTCTTGGTGCCGACGAAGAGGATGCTGCCGCCGTTGGCGGCGGTGTC
>JAZSQG010000217.1:0-3714 GCA_045537855.1 Oscillospiraceae bacterium | reverse complement strand
TGTGCCATTCGATCCGGGTGGATTTCCCGGCGAGCAGCTCTTTTCCGAAGAAGTCCACTTCCAGGTACCTGACCCACACGGACATGAAGGACATCACGCCCGGGGCGATCAGGTCGCCGAAGCGTGTGGTTTTGGCATAGGCTTCGTCCGTATGCAGGGGAATGTTATCATAACTGCGGGCAAAGTCCAGCATCTTCTGCTTTTCGATAAGCGCAGGCGGGATCTCCACGGACATCCCCAATTTCAGTTCGTTAAAATACATCGTATATCAAACCTTTATCACGCTGCGGAAGTTTCCGGGTAATGGAAGGGGGGGGCTGCCGCAGCAGGGCAGCCCCCCGAAAGCTGATCGCGCGAAATTACAGCCTGTTGCGCTGGATCTTGCCGGAGATGGTCTTGGGCAGCTCTTCCCGGAATTCCACGATCCGGGGGTACTTGTAGGGGGCGGTGTGAGTCTTGACGTAATTCTGAATTTCCTTCTTCAGCGCCTCGGTGCCTTCGGTGCCCTTTACCAGCACGATGCAGGCCTTGACCACCTGGCCGCGGACTTCATCGGGGGCGGCACAGACGCCGCATTCCAGAACATAGGGCAGCTCCATGATGGTGGATTCGATCTCGGAGGGCCCGATGCGGTAACCGGAGGACTTGATCACGTCGTCGGCGCGGCCCACATACCAGTAGTAGCCGTCCTCATCCCGCCAGGCCACGTCGCCGGTGTGATACATGCCGTCGTGCCAGGCGTTGTCGGTGGCTTCCCGGTTGAGATAATAGCCCAGGAACACGCCGCAGGTGGGCTTGGGCTCCGTGTGGATGACGATTCCTCCGTTGATGCCGTCTTCCACGCTCTTGCCGTCGGCGTCCACGATGTCGATGCCGTAGCCGGGGACGGGCTTGCCCATGGCGCCGGGCTTGATCTCGGTTCCGAAGAGATTGGCGATGCCCAGGGTCATCTCCGTCTGCCCAAAGCCTTCGTGGATGCGCAGGCCGGTGGAGCGCTCAAACTGGTAGAAGACCTCGGGGTTCAGAGCTTCGCCGGCGGTGGTGGCATGATGGATGGAGGAAAGGTCATAGTTGCTCAGATCCTGCTTGATGAGCATGCGATACATGGTGGGCGGCGCGCAGAAGGTGGTGATGTTGTACCTGGCGAACATGGGCAGGATCTTCTCGGCATCGAAGCGGTCAAAGTCGTAGACAAAGACTGCACCTTCGCACAGCCACTGGCCATAGAGCTTGCCCCACAGAGCCTTGCCCCAGCCGGTCTCGGAAATGGTGAAGTGCAGGCCGTCCCGCTCGCACAGGTGCCAGTAGCGGGCGGTCACATAGTGGCCAAGCGCATATTTGTAGGAGTGCATCGCCATCTTGGGATAGCCGGTGGTGCCGGAGGTGAAGAGCATCAGCATGGGATCGTCACCGCAGGGGGCGTCCTCAGCCCGGAGATAACGGCGGCTGAACAGGCCGTACTCTTCGTCAAAGTCATGCCAGCCTTTCCGCACGCCGCCCACCAGAAGCTTGGTGAGCTGCATGCCGCAGGAGGCTTCCGCCAGCTCCACCTGATGGGCGGTATCGCCATCGGCCGTGCACAGGATTGCGGAAACGCCGCCTGCCTGGAAGCGGTAGGTGAAGTCATGTTCCATCAGCTGGTTGGTGGCGGGGATGGCGATGGCACCCAGCTTGTGAAGGGCCAGAATGGCATACCAGAACTGGTAGTGACGCTTCAGCACCAGCATCACCCGGTCGCCCCGCTTGATGCCCAGGCTCTTGAAATAGTTGGCACACTGGGAGGAGGCATCCTTGAAGTCCTTGAAGGTGAAGCGGCGCTCGGTCATGTCGTCGGCAATGTGGATCATGGCCAGCTTGTCGGGGTACTTCCGAGCCAGGGCGTCCACCGTGTCAAAGGCGAAGTTATAGCGGTCGGTATTGGCATAGTTGAGGCCGGTCATGGCACCGTTTTCATCCTCGGTGCCCCAGACATACTCGTTGCACAGCAGCCGCTGTTCGGCGGGCAGCTCCTTGGCGGGGGAACGATGGTCCAGCCTCAGGGCGCTATCCCGCTTATCACTGGCCATGATCATGGACAGAAACACGCAGCTCTGGCCATCAATGGCGATCATGCCGTGGGGGGTGGAGGAAGTGTAGAAGATGGAGTCACCTTCCCGCAGCACTTCTTCGTGCTCGCCCACCCGGATGCGCATGGCGCCCTTCAGAACCAGGTTGAATTCCTGGCCGTTGTGGGTGGTGGTGTGGATGGGTTCATCCTGCAGCTCTTCCGAATATTCGTAAGTAACGTAGTAGGGGGTGGCCAGCTTCTGGCGGAACATGGGAGCCAGGTCCTGGATGGTGATGCCGTCCTCACTGGCGGTGACCAGACCCTTGCCGCGGCGGGTGACGGTATAGCCGGTGAGCTTTGCGCTGCGGCCCTCCAGCAGAACGGTGATCTCCAGACCGAAAACTTTGGCGCATTTATGCAGGAACGAAAAAGGGAGATCTACCGTGCCGCTTTCATACTGCCGGTAAATTTCTTCCGTCACCTCCGTCTGCTCAGCCATCATCTGCGTGCTGTAGCCCAAAATCTCCCGCATACCTCTGATACGGGTTGCGATATCCATCAGCTGGGTGGAGGTATTTGTGCTGGTCATGGTACTTCTCCTTTCTGAAAATTGAAAATAAAAAACGCCCCAAGAAACCATGTTCTTGAGACGAGCAAATCAAACCCGCGGTACCACTCAAATTGCAGCCAAGGCTGCCGCTTCACGCTCTAGCAAGCGCTATCCCTTAACGCGGGCACACGGAAGTGCCTGGCATCCGCTCGGCACTTCGGCTCGGAAGTGATGTGTCACATGGCCCCGTTCCGCCAGCTCCCACCGACCGCTGGCTCCCTGTGCTCCCGGGTGCCGGACCGTCTTCGTCACAGCCTTTTATCATATTGGCGGTATTCTAGCATGTCAGCCGGGAAATGTCAAATATCTTTTTTGCGGAAACGCGTAAACGGAGAATTTTCCCGCCCGTGAAACGTGCGTGGAAGTGAAAAGAGAGAACGCTGCGAAGCAGCTGGGCAGGAGGACAAAAAACCGGAGCAGGCAGTGCCTGCTCCGGGTATGGAGCGGATAATGGGAATCGAACCCACCTATCCGGCTTGGGAAGCCGGTGTTCTACCGATGAACTATATCCGCCTGTGTGAGGGGGATTATAGCATATTCCCGAGGCGATTTCAAGAGCAAAGACGCAGGAATTCCGGCGAATCCCGCCGCAGCGCCCGAAACGCGCAAAAAACACCGCCCCCTGCCCGGAGCGGGAGGAGGCGGTGCGCGGACTGCCGACCTTCCGGCGCATCCGCCCCGCGGGAGGCGGAGGGGATGCACCGAAGGGGAAAAAGCACGTTAGAAATACTTCTTGATGTCGAAGGTGCCCAGCTGACGGCCGATGGCGCCGGTGATGTTCAGGCTCAGGCCGTTATGGCTTACGCCGAAGAAGAAGCCGCCGTCATGAAGGATGTTGGGGTTGATGACCCCAAGACCCTGCATGCCGTTGCACTTCTCTTCCACCCACTGGAAGAGGTAGGCGTCGTCCCGGAGTTTGACATAGTAGCAGGGGCTGGACCAGGTGGCGCCGCCGCTGTTGTCCTTCTGGAAGATGGTCCAGCTGTAGCTCTCGGGGGAGCTGTACACATGGATGGAGCTCATCATGTCGCTGTAGGCCCAGGTGTAGGAGCGGCCC
>JAZSQG010000334.1:0-2652 GCA_045537855.1 Oscillospiraceae bacterium | reverse complement strand
ATTTACTGCGGCAGCGAGGACACCTGCGGCTTCACCGGCATTGCGGGCCTGTACTGCGCCGGTGACGGCTGCAACGGCGGCCCCGTGGGCGGCAGCGCCTATGCCGGACGCATGGGCTTTACCTCCAATTTTGCCGGCGTTCAGGGCAAGCGCTCCGGACAGGCGGCATGGGAATATGCCCGGACGGTCGGTCTTAAGTTGGCCGACGGGGAGCTTGTGGAGCATACCAAAGGGGAGCTCCTGCTCCCGCTGGAGCGGGAAAAGGGCTATGACCCCGGCTGGGCACTGGACTGTCTGCACGGCATCATGGCCCCCATGTGGACTCTGGTGCTGAAAAGCGAGGAGCGGCTGAATGCCGCCCTGATTCAGGTGCGTTATCTGCGGGAGCGTGTGGTGCCCCGTCTGCTGGCGGTGGACGGCCACAGCCTGCGCCTGTGCATCGAGGTGGAGAGCAAGGCGCTGGAGGCCGAAATGAAGCTGCTTTTGTCTCTGGAGCGCAGGGAAAGCCGCGGCGGTCACTACCGGGAGGATTATCCCTGCCGGGATGATGAGAACTTCCTGTGCTATCTGACTGTCCGGAAGGGCGAGGACGGCGCCATGAAGGTGGAGCGGGTGGACTACCCCGACGACTGGAAGGGCGACCGGAGTGAATCCTACGCCAAGCGCTACGGCCCCCGCTGGTTCCCCGGCGAAGCCGAGGCGGCCGTGGCCAAGGGACTTTTGAGCGAGCAGGAGGCCCAGTTTTCTTCCGCCGGAAAGTGGGGTGTGGGAAAATGAGTGTCATTCGCTATGATCTGGACCGCTGTGTGGGCTGCAGGCGCTGTATGGAGGTCTGCCCCATGGACGTGTTCCGCTTCAATGAGGAACGGCGCAAGTCGGTCATCGCCTACCCCGAGGAATGCATCACCTGCGGACAGTGCTTCTTCTACTGCCCCGCCAAGTCGCTGGCCATCTCCGACGGAGTGTACGGTCACACCATCAATTCCTTCCGTACCATCGCCCGGGACGGCATGCCCCATGCCGTGTTCACCCCGGACGAGCAGGATACCTGATACGAAGAAAGAAGAAAAAGGGCTGCTGCGATATATTTCGCAGCAGCCCTTTGATGTTAAGGTTGTTCGGAGTGGGCGGGACGGTTGGAGAACGCCTTTGGCGGGACAGAAAGATCGATCTCCTTCATGGTAAAGGCGGAATAATTGGAAACAAAGTCCATCAGCGCCAGAGCGGCGAGGCAGGGCGGGCTTTGTTTGGAATAATAAAGCAGGTATTCCGATGCGTGGTCGATTCCGCTGACCGGAAGGGTGACCAGCGGCTCCTCCGGATACAAAGCGGTCGATATGGAAGAAAAGATGGAGACCCACGGTCCGGTGCGCAGCAGATGAAACAGAACCTTTACATCCTCGACTACAAGATTGTTTTCTCTTACGGCCGGAGTCTGGGAGATGTGATTCAGATAATAATTACGTCCAAAATCATCCATGTAGCGCTGGAACAGAATGGGGTAGGGGGCAAGGTCTTCCAGACGCATGGGCTGCCGGGCCAGATGGGCCAGCTGGGGGCCGGCGACTACGACATCTTTGAACACGCCCAGAGAATAACCGTTCAGTGTTTCCGGCTGCCAGAGGGGGGTGCGGGCGCTGTCCAGCCGGGCCGTGGCATGGAATGTGGTGGGTCTGTGGCCGAAAGCAAGGTCCACCAGACCCTGGTTCAGCATCGGGCACATCAGACCGCGGGGGGCCACACAGGGCAGGATCTGGATGCCGGGGTATGCCTTCCGGAAGGCATCCATCACGCCGGAAAGAACCGTTTCGGTGACGGTGCTGCTGTAACTGACGCGCACAATGCCGCTTCTCAGACCGCGAAGGTTTTCGGTTTCCGCTTCGGTTTTCAGCAGCTCCTGCATCACGCCGTCCAGCCGGCGCAGCAGATATTCTCCCTCCTGGGTCAGGCTGACCCCCCGGGAGTGACGCA
Organism: Oscillospiraceae bacterium; assembly: GCA_045537855.1. Lineage (GTDB taxonomy): Bacteria > Bacillota > Clostridia > Oscillospirales > Oscillospiraceae > UBA1774. The sequence goes on along the minus strand of JAZSQG010000334.1, from coordinate 681 downwards.
GGAAAAGGGGGAATCCCGCCTGCTCTTCCAGCTTTTTCAGTTCCTTTGTAACGGTGGGCTGGCTGAGATGCAGCTCTTCGGCGGCGCGGGAAATACTTTTGTGCCGGGCAACGGCGTGAAACAGGCGAAGATATTCCAGATTTAAGGCCATAATTGCTCCCTACTCTCCCGATATGCAAAATGTCTATGGCGATAATTGATAATTTCCATTTCAAATGGAAGAACACTTTTGCTACAATATACCTAATTCGGAGCGTTTTTTCAAGGGGAATGCCATATTTTATTACGGTAGAATACAGCATAAATGTGATGGAAGCGTGACAAAAAAACGGAATGTCAGCCCCCCGCTTTCGACACATACCCTGAAGGAAACCGCAGAATTATGGGAAAGAACAGAGAATCAAACGGAGGAGGTCCTATCAACTATGTGGAGGTATGTCGCAAAACGATTGCTGTGGATGATCGCGATTATCATCGGCGTTGCTTTTGTCATTTTTACGATCCTCTATTTTACCCCCGGTGACCCCGCGGCGCTGCTTCTGGGCGAAGACGCGTCCATGGCAGAGCGAATGGAGCTGCATACAAAGCTCGGCCTGGACAAACCGTACATCGTCCAGCTGGGCAAGTTCCTGTACGATACGTTTATCCGCTTTGACCTGGGCCAGTCCTGGCTGTATGAGG
>JAZSQG010000320.1:0-3608 GCA_045537855.1 Oscillospiraceae bacterium | reverse complement strand
ATCCGGGAAGTGAAGCGGGCGGTGAGCATCCCCGTGATGGCCAACGGCGACGTCTTTGAACCGGAGGATGTGCCCCACATTCTGGAATACACCGGTGCGGACATGGTAATGATCGGCCGGGGCGCCATGGGCAATCCCTGGCTTTTCTCCCGGGGCAGCAAGGCCCTTGCGGGAGAGGAAGTGCCCCCCATGCCCCGGGCGCCGGAGCGGGCGGAAACGGCCTGGAAGCAGTTCCTGCTGTCTTTGGAGGACAAAGGGGAGAAGATCGCCTGTCTGGAGGCCCGGAAGTATTTCTGCTGGTATCTCCGGGGCGTGCCCTACGCGGGCCTTGCCAAGGAGCGCATCTGCAAGATCGAGACCGTGGAAGATGTGGAAAAGGTAGTGGAACTGATTCGGCGGGAGCTGCGCTGAGCGCCTCCCGGGCCCCTTTGTAACGAAAACGGTGAGCACATATGACCAGAGAAGAAGAATCGAAAATCATCCGCGCGGTGCTGGACGGCGACACCAACGCCTTTGAGGAGCTGGTGCTGGAGCATCAGACCCGGGTGTACAATATCGCCCTGAAAATGACCGGCAACCGGGAGGACGCATATGATCTGAGCCAGGATGTTTTCCTGAAGGCCTACCGCTCCCTGTCCTCCTTCCGGGGGGAGAGCGGCTTCGGCAGCTGGGTCTACCGGATGGCGGCCAATATGAGCATCGACCATCTCCGCCGTCAGAAGCGGCGGAAGGAGGAGCAGTACATCCGACTGGACGATGAGGAAGAGGGCGAGCGCCCCCGGGAGCTGCCGGACCTGCGCTATGAGCCCCAGAACGCCCTGGAAAAGAAGGCCGTGAAGGAAGCCGTGGAGCAGGGACTGGCCGCGCTGCCGGAAGAGCAGCGCCTCATCCTCGTTCTGCGGGACGTCAACGGCCTGAGCTACAACGAGATCGCCGACGCCCTGAAGGTGGAACTGGGCACCGTGAAATCCCGCATCTACCGGGCCAGAGCCCGTCTGGCAAAATACCTGCTGAAAGATGGAAACCTTTTTGGAAAAGATGCGTCAAACAGTAGGGAACGGAGGTGAACGGGATGCCGGATTGCAATTATTATAATACACTCATCAGCGCCTCGCTGGACGGGGAGCTTACCAGCGAGGAAGAGCGGGAACTGCGGCAGCATCTGGACAGCTGCCGGGAATGCCGCAGCTATCTGCAGCTTATGAAGTCCGTCAGCGGCGCACTGGGCGAAAGTCTGGAGGAACCGCCGGAAAAGCTGAGCAGGGGGATCCTCTATCGGGTCGAGCTGGAGGCTTCCCGCAAGCGCTTCCGCTTCCGGGAATGGCGCTGGACTGCCATGGCGGCAGTCATCTGCCTGGCCCTCTTCGGCGTGGTGAAGCTGGGCGGCGGTGTGCTGGGCAGGGCCGAGAACGCTGCGGACACTGCCGTGTCCGTTACCGGCGGGACTTCTGCCGCAGTGAACTATAAGTACAGCGCCGGAACGGGCGGCGGCTTCGGCGGCGGCGAAGCGGAGCCGGAATCTGTCGCCGTCCGGGGTGATACCGTGACGGAGTATCCTGCAGCGGATATGGAGTTCTTTGCCGATGCTGCCGATGGAAGCACTGTGCCTGCCGCACCGGTGGAAGAAGAGGAAGCCGGTGCCGGCGGGAGTCTGATGGCTCCGGCTGACCTCCCCGGCTATGATGTGTATTACAGTCTGGGCGAGGAGGCCCACTATTACAGCGTGCTGATCCTTTACGGCGAACTCCCCGAAGGGGTGAAGCCCGACCGGAACTGGACGGCGCTGGATGCCCCGGCGGGGCAGCGGCGCTGGGAGCTGTCTTTGGATGCGGTGCTGGAGCTGGAGCTGCAGGCGGTGTTCGCGGAGATCTATTATGACGATCTCATGGCGGATACGGGCCTTGTGATCCTGCTGGAAGAGGAAAAATGAGTGCCGGATAAGGCGCGGAAAGGGTGAAGGAAATGACGGAAGAAACTGCCCGCTACCTGCTCTTTGATCAGGGCTACGACTGCGCACAGACGGTGCTGGCTCAGTTTGCGGAAGACCTGGACCTGGATGAGGAGACCGCTTTCAAAATCGCTGCCGGCTTCGGCGGCGGCATGCATCAGGGCGATATGTGCGGCTGCGTCACCGGCGGCCTCATGGTGCTGGGCCTGAAATACGGCTTCCATGAGCCGGAGGACAAAGTGGGAAAGGATATCATGAACCGGAAGGCCCAGGAATTTGAGCGCCGCTTCCGGGAGGCCTGCGGCGGTCTGCGCTGCCGGGAGCTGTTGGGCTATGATGTGGGCAAAGAGGAAGAGAAGCCCCTTGCCGCCGAGCGCATCCCCCAGCGCTGCCCGGGCCTCGAGGTGACGGCCTGCGAAATTCTGGAAGACATGCTGGAAGACTGAAATAACGACAAAGAAATGCATTGCGAAGGGGCCGCCGGGAGGCGACCCCTTTTTGCAGAATTACCGGGGAGAATCAATGAAAAACATCATTATCGTGGGCCCTTCACGGGCCGGTAAATCCACACTGTCGAACATCATACATGAGCGATTGAATTACTTCGTTGTGGGCGTTGATAAACTGGTTGCGGTATTTGAGGGTGCATTCCCCCAGCTCAATATCAGGCTCAATTGGAATCGGAAGAAAACGGCGGAAAACATAGCGCCGTTTCTGGCACATTTTCTCGCTCTGTTTTCTGCGGAGGATGGGCGTGGAATGCTTTCGTACAGTCATGGCGCGGTGCCCGGAAATCGTTTTGTTCTGGAAGGTGGGTATTTCAATTTTGATGAGATATTGCCCATCCTGAATCAGTACGGAATAGAAGAGCTGAAGGACAGATTTATACTGATCGGTCTGGTTCAGAATCAAAAAACGGTAGAAGAGTTCATTGCTGATTTCAAAAAATATGATACGGAGCAGGACTGGACGTACAAGTTCAGCGACGAGGATTTAAAAGATGTGGCGGAGGATTTGATTTCCTTCAGCCGTGACATGACGGAGCAGCTGCTTCGATACGGTTTTCGGATTTATGATACTTCCGTGGATCGTGAAGCGGTGTTTGAACGGATTCTGGAAGATATACAGCGGGAATAAAACGAAAAAAGAACGCCTTCCCCAGCTGCACGTTTCGTGCCTGCAGGGGCGGGCGTTCCGGCGTTTCGGGGCCTGAGGAAACGGGGACGCAGATATGCAGCAAGAGCCGGTGCAAAACTGCACCGGCTCTTGTCGTTATTCAGTGGATGACCACGTTTTTCACGCCCATGCCTTCCAGCTGGGCCTTACGCTGCTGCATGGCTTCTTCCGTGGGCGGAGTGGCCTCCAGCACCGGGCCCTTGCGGCCCAGACGCTCCCACTTCACAACACCCAGGTTGTGATAGGGCAGCAGCTGCACCGTTTCCACCGCGTCGCCCAGCTCCAGCAGCAGCTTGCCGAAGGCTTCGTAGGAGGCCTCGCTGTCGTTGAATACCGGGATGGTGGGAATGCGGATCTGCAGCTTTGCGCCGGCCTTTGCCAGCCTGCGCACATTCTCCAGGATCAGCTCGTTGGGTACGCCGATGACCCGGCGGTGCTGCTCAGAGTCCATCTGCTTCAGATCATAGAGGAAAAGATCGGTATA
>JAZSQG010000074.1:0-3155 GCA_045537855.1 Oscillospiraceae bacterium | reverse complement strand
TCTTATCCGAGCAGATGACCTGGGTGCAGCCCAGGGTCTCCACGGCGGTGAGCTTGCGCACCAGCGCCTGCCGCTTGGACATGGCGGTGACGCCGATGGAGAGGATGATGGTGGTGACGGCGGGGAGGCCTTCGGGGATGGCCGCCACAGCCAGAGCCACGGCAATGATAAAGGTGGAAAGCACCGTATCCAGCAGGGGGATATCCGAGGGCACCAGGAAGGCATCGCGCACCACGCCGAAGACAAAGACGAAGATGCAGATACCCAGCACCAGTTTGGTGAGGGTCACACTCAGTTCGCCCAGGCGCTTCTGCAGGGGGGTCTTCTCGTCAATGGCCATGTTCAGGGCATCGGCGATCTTGCCCATTTCGGTGTCCATACCGGTGGCGGTGACCACGGCGCTGCCGCGGCCGTAGACCACGGTGCTGCCGCTGTAGAGCATATTCTTCCGGTCGCCCAGGGGCACATCCTTCTGGTCGCCCTTGAGCATCAGGGCGTCCACCATCTTGGTGACCGGGACGCTTTCGCCGGTGAGGGCCGCCTCCTCCACCTTCATGCTGTAGCTTTCCAGCACGCGGCAGTCGGCGGGGACCGCGTCGCCCGCTTCCAGCAGGACCACATCGCCCACCACAAGGTCTTCACTCTTGACGGTGAGGGTCTGCCCGCCACGGACCACCCGGGAGGTGGCGGCGGTCATTTCCATCAAAGACTCGATGGCCTGCTCCGCCTTGCTTTCCTGCACCAGACTCAGCACCGTGTTGATAATGACTACGAAGAGGATGATGAACAGATCCGCATAGCTCTCGCTCTCATGACGCACCAGATTCTGGTACACCGTGGTGGCCGTGGAGATCACGGCGGCGCCGAGCAGCAAGAGGATCATGGGGTCCATCAGCGCCTTGAAGAACTTCTTGACCAGACCGTCCTTGGGCGGCTGGGCCAGCTTGTTCTTCCCGTTTTTCTCCAGACGGGCGGCTGCTTCCTCCTGGCTGAGACCCTGGGGCACGGTTTTCAGTTCCTCCAGCACCTGCTGGGGGCTTACCAAATAACACTGCATGCTCCGTTTACTCCTTCCTGAGATTTCCTCTCAATTTACTTCCAAAAAAGAAAAAAAGACCTTTCCCATTGCTGGCAAAAGTCTCACTCATTAAGGCAGCAGCGGACGCTTTCGCGCCGGAATGACGCCGCTGCCGCGGCTCACAGAAGCCGCGAGCTACTCCCTTTTTCCGAATTATCCTATCACAGGGTTTTTGAAAAGGCAAGGCAAATTTTCCCTTCGGGAGCGTTTTTTCTGTTCAAAACGCTCCCGATCTCCCCGCACGCCTCAGGGCGCGGAAAAGCCCAGATTGTCCAGATGGACCTTGCCGCCCTCCGCTTCGTCAAACACCAGCTCCACCCGGACGAGGGCGCTGACATCCAGCTCCCCTCCCAGGCGGAAGGCGTTCACGGGGATGCGGCAGGTCTGATAGGCCATCTTATACTCTTCATCCCCCAGCAGATACTGGAGTTTCCCCAGTTTCACCGGCAGGGGCGGGTAAACTTCGCACCAGTCCCGCAAACGCACGCTGCATTCCTGCCCGTGACTGTCGGCCAGGATGACGGCGCAGTCCAGCAATTTATAGTCTTCCTCTTCCGCCTCTCCGGTATCCCCGTCGGCAATGTCAAACTGCAGCCACATTCCCTGCGCGTCCATGGGGTCAAAGCGCAGTTCCAGGCTCGCTTCCCGGTTTTCCTCCCAGCTCAGGTTCAGCACATGGGTGCCCCGACCCTCCCCGTCATCCATGGCGGGGTTGGAGTAGGGTGCGGCGCTCTCCTGCCACTGCTTGGCCCCCCGGACCTTCACCCGCACTTCCCCCTCCTGCTCCCAGGCAAGGTCTGCGTTTTCCTCAAAGTCCGCCAGCAGGATGAAGCCGGAATCCTCATAGTTCTGGATATACACGGTGCGGGGCAGACTGTCCAGATAGCGGCTGCAGTCCTGCAGCAGACCCTCGCAGCGCTTATCCCCCTTCAGGGTCACATCCAGAAAGGCGGCGGAAAAGACGCAGAGGATTTCCTGCTGCTCCCGGGCACTGAGGAGATTTTCCACATTCAGCAGTCCGGCCGCGGGTCCTGACAGGTCAAAGCGGCCCCAGAGGGTGTTGAACTGGCCGTGATTGGCTCCGGCAATGTACAGAGAGCTCTTGCACCAGTCTCCCCTGCCGCTGAAATGCACATTTTCATACTGACGGGCGCCCATGAACACGCTCACATCCTGGTCATTGGCCCCCTGGATGAGCAGATAGTTCACATCCTCCAGCAGCACATCGTGGCCCGCGGGCTGATACTGGTCCGCCGTGGGCGCAATGGCGATGATGCTGCGGATGTCAAAATCCCAGTAAAAGCGGATATTTCCGTTGGATGGATAGCGGTCCAGGCTGCAGAAGCGGGCCGCCGTGGCAGCCGCTTCCCCGCCCCGGGAGTGGCCCGCAAGGGCGATGCGGCTTTCGTCCACCAGCCCGTAGAGGGGGCCTGTGCGGTCCCGGCTGTACTGCAGTACCTGCTGCACATTTTTCAGCAGCAGATAGGCCCTGCCGTCATTTTCTCCTCTGAGATTTCCAAACATGCACCAGTTGCAGGCATTTTCATCCACGCTGACCACCACATAGCCCCGGGCAGCCAGGTACCTGCCCAGATAGTCGTAGCCCTCATAGGACTCCGTGGTCAGGTTGTGATTGCCGTGTACCAGGAACAGGACGGGGCAGTTCTGCCCGCCTTCGGGATACCAGATTTTCCCGGTGAGGGGCACATTCCAGATGTCATAGCCCTGATACAGCTGCCGGTACCACTTCTGCAGGCCCTTGTAGCCCCCCACATAGGGGCCCAGGTCTACCGTGTCGGATTCCAGCTGCGCTTCCGGCGCAGCTCCGTAATACAGCACTTCCACCTGCCGGACCGCTTCGGAAAGGGGCAGCGCGGCTGCCGCCTCCTCCTCCCCGGAAAGCAGGAGATAGTCTTCCACATAGTTGTCCTCAAAGCCGCTGCTCAGCACGAAGCCCACAAGCCCCGCCGCCAGCAGGCCGGAAACGAGGGCCGCAGCCAGCACCGAAGGCTTCCGGGAACGGTTCTTCACAATGGCCCAGAGGGTCTGGACCAGCACCCGGAACACGCAGACCGGG
>JAZSQG010000047.1:0-2820 GCA_045537855.1 Oscillospiraceae bacterium | reverse complement strand
ACTCATCGGAAATGCCGTACTTGCCCGTAATATCCGCTACGGTGATTTTCCCCTGCTCCCGAATGATTTCCGCGATTTCTCTATGACGTTCTTCCATAAACATATGGATCACCTCCAAATGAAGTCGTATCGAATTCGACGGCACAACAATACCACACATTCGGGATCAACTCAACATTTTCGGTAATCGGATATGCGTATATTTATGTGTTTTCCTTTTGTGAGATAACATGTATCCGCAGAAAAACAACCGAAACAACACAGAACACCGCCCGATCGGGCGGCGTTCCTTCCTTATTCGCTTTCTGCGCTGCTCAGCACATGCTGGTGCATTTTCGCGATGGCTTCGTTCATATTGACCGGGCTCAGCTTGATTTCCGGATGGCTGTTCTGAAACACCACAAAAATCTGATGGGCAAAGCCCTGTCCCATCCAGTCCAGCTCCGCAAAATCCAGGATGACTTCCTGGAACTTTTCCAGATTGCTGCAGACGCGTTTCGCCTGGGAGCGGGAAACCGGCGCTCCGTCAAAAATATTTTTCAGAGGGATCCTGGTGGTGGTAAAGCCGCCGTCCACATCGGAATACAAATCAAATACCTCCCGAGGCTGCTTGTGGCTAAAGTTGGAAAGCTCCATCAAAACCGTCGTTCCGCCCAATTCATCATCGGATACGGTCAAAATGAGTTCATGGTCGTATCGGTTATTGGTAAAGATCTTGCCGCTGGAGAAAATGAAAAAACGGTCCATCAGCTTGGAACTGAAGAAAATACCCTCTCCGGAGTGGTTTGCCGCATCCGTTGTCAGCTTTCCTTTGAACAGCTCACAAATCGCTTCATCCAGCGAAGCGTAATGGAAGTAGTTCCTGATCTTCTCAAAAATCCCCACGCCGTCATCCACAATGGCGGTTCGTGTGTTCAGATAATTCTGCCGCACGAGAACGGTAAGCTTTTCCGAGCCGGAATGATCGATCACATTATTGACCATTTCACTGAATGCGTATTCCCAGATGCGCTGCACATTATCTGCGTACCCGCTGATGTGGGGCTGCAGGCATTTCTGGAACACACGGAATTCGTCATGGAGATCGCCGCCGCTTCGGGTCAGCTCATAGCTATACTTCTGCTCCACAAGTTCATACTTGCCGCGCTTTTCCCGGCGAATGATGCCCTGCTCCATTAATTCCTTGACATAGGTATGAACCGTGTTTTGATTGATGCCATATGCTTCAGCGACACTTTTTGTAACACGCGGGTCATTCTGCGCGATTTTTCCCAATAAGTACAACACGATTTGCTTTTTCTTTTCCGGATCAAAGCGCATAAAGGCACCTCCATTCCTCGGAATTATACTTCTATTTCCTCTCTTTTGTCAATCATAAACCCAGAGTTATTCGCTTTAATCCCCAAATTATTCGTTTTCATGCTTCTTAAAGCGAATAACTCTATTATTTCCAGGTATCCATATCTTATTCTCCCCTGCCGGAGGCTGCTTTCCCGGCAAAAAGGAACAGCGTGGCGCAGGCCACGCTGTTCCTTTTCTATACACTTACTTTTGGACTATCGGCGAGAGAATGCACCGCAGCACATTCCTTCCCGGGCCGGACATTCCCCGCTTATTCGCAGAGGGTGTCGGCCAGCTGCATGGCATAGGCCAGGGCGCGGCCGTAGCTGTTGCCGTTGAGCAGCAGGGGGTAGTCCACGGCGTACATGCCGCCGGCGGCGTTGCCCACGGCGTAGAGGCCGGGGATGGGCAGGCTGTCGGTACCCAGCACGTTCAGGCTGCCATCGGTGATGGCGCCGCCGAAGACGTCCAGCAGGGCGGGGCCCCACTTCAGGGCATAGAAGGGTGCCTGGGTGATGCTGGTGAGCATCTCGCTGCGCTTGCCGAAATCGGTATCGTCACCGGAGGCCACCACTTCGTTGTAGCGGGCCACGGTCTTTTCCAGCTCGTCGGCAGGTACGCCCATGAGTTCGGCCAGCTCGGCGATGCTGTCGGCCTTCCAGGCGTTGCCGCCCTTCATGGCCCGCTCCACGGTCTGCTCCATGTGCTCGGGATTATACTTGTCGCCCACCACGCTGAGGGGGGCCATGCCCTGACCGCCGATGTCGTCCCAGCGCTCGCCGATCTCGTCCAGATACTTGCTGTCCATGACGGTGAAGGCATAGTCGCCGCCGGGCTGCATCAGGCAGCGCACGGACTTGGCCTGCATCCAGGTATCCTCGTTCATGAAGCGGCGGCCCAGCTGGTTGACATGGAGGAAGAAGCCCTGGAAGCCGCTGTAGCCCAGCGCATGGAGGGTGGGGGCCCACTCGGGATTATCCAGCACGGCGCCCGCCCAGTAGGCCATCTTCTGTCCGTCGCCGGTGTTGCCCTTCCGGGGGATCTGAATGGCGGGGCGCAGGCCGATGGGGCAGAAAGCTTCCAGCATTTCCTTGTCGTCGCTGCTGTCGCCGGTGGCCAGCACCACGGCCTTGGTTCCCTTGTAGCGGCGGTACTTGCCGTCTTCGCACTTGGCAATGCAGGCGACCACGCGGCCGGATTCGTCCTTCTCCAGCTGCTCGGCAGCGGTGCTGCGGTAGAGCTGACCGCCCTTTTCCAGGAAGGCCTTTTCCAGAATTTCGCAGGCCAGCATGCCGCCGCCGAAATTCTTGTACTTCTCGCAGCCCTTCTTCAGGAAGATATGATGGGTGCCCAGATATTCGTTGAACATGGGGCCCTTGTAGCCCACATAGACGCCCACTTCCAGGTTCTCTTCCCCGGCCAGATCCAGCATCCAGTGGAAGCCTTCGGCGCTGCGGTTGATGAAGATCCAGAGCAGCT
>JAZSQG010000128.1:0-2186 GCA_045537855.1 Oscillospiraceae bacterium | reverse complement strand
GCCGACGGCTCGGTGCTGGCCCAGCTGGGGGTGCCGGATATGCGCCTGCCCATCCAGCTGGCCCTGACCTGGCCGGAGCGCCTGCCCTGCATCGCCCCGGCGCTGGACCTGACCAAGGCCCCGCCCCTCAGCTTCCATGCGCCGGACCCGGAGCGCTTCCCCTGCCTGAAGCTGGCCATGGAAGCAGCGCGAAGACCCGGGGCGGACTGCGCGGTGCTCAACGCCGCCAACGAGGTGGCCGTGGCCGCCTTTCTGGAAGGGCGGCTGGGCTTCGGGCAGATCTACCGGCTGGTCGCCCGGGTGCTGGAACAGCTCACGGGCCTGCCCGGAGACAGTCTGGATGAAATCGCAGCCGCCGACGAAGCGGCAAGGAGGCTTGCAAGCTCGTGTCTTTCTTCTATATCCTGATCGCCATCCTCATGTTCGGCGTGCTCATCGCCGTCCATGAGCTGGGGCACTTCCTCACAGCCAAGCTCTTTGGCATCAAGGTCAACGAATTTGCCATCGGCATGGGCCCCGCCCTCTGGAAAAAGCAGCGGGGGGAGACCCTCTATGCCCTGCGCGCCCTGCCCATCGGCGGCTTCTGCGGCATCGAAGGGGAGGACGGCAGCAGCGACGACCCCCGGGCCTTTCAGAAAAAGCCCCTGTGGCAGCGGCTGGTGGTGCTGGCCGCCGGAAGCCTCATGAATCTGCTGGCGGGCTTTCTCATCGCCTTTGTCATCTACCTGCTGTGCAGCTTTTCCGGGGAATACGTGGTGGCGGAAAACCGCCTCAGCGGCTTCATGGAGGGTTTTCCCCTCCAGAGTGAAAGCGGCCTCCTCCCCGGGGACCGCATCCTTTCCGTGAACGGGATGCGCGTCCACACCACCCGGGATTTTTCCCTCTTCATGTCCCTCAGTGACGGGGAAAGCGTGGATCTGGTCATCCGCCGGGAGGGGAAGCGCATCCGGCTGGAGGATTTTCCCCTGCAGCTGCGGGACTATACCCTGGAGGACGGCAGCACCGTGCAGCGCTACGGCCTCTATTTCACCCAGCTGCCCCTGACGCCCCTGCAGGCGGTGAAGGAAGCCTGCTATGACTGCGCCTATTACGCCCGGGTGGTCTGGGTCAGCCTGAAGCTGCTGGTCACCGGCGGCGCGGGGGTGAAGGACCTCAGCGGCCCGGTGGGCATCGTGAAGGCCATCAGCGATGCCGGGGTCAGCGCCCCCACGGTGGGCGAGGGCCTCATGAACGTCTTCAGCCTCATCGCCTTCATCGCCGTGAATCTGGCGGTGATGAACCTGCTGCCCATCCCCGCGCTGGACGGGGGGCGGATCTTTTCCACCCTGGTGTTCCGCCTGCTGGAAGGGCTTCTGGGCCGCAAGCCCAATCCCAAAATCGAGGGAGGCATCCACGCCGTGGGGCTTCTGCTGCTCCTTGCGCTCATGGCTTTTGTGATGTTTCACGACATTTTCCGCCTGTTTTAGGCCCCGGACAAAGGAGAACAGCCCATGCGAAAGGCCATTACGGTGGGCGGCATCCGAATCGGCGGCGGTGCCCCGGTCACGGTGCAGTCCATGTGCAATACAAAAACCGAAGATGCGGAAGCCACGCTGGCCCAGATCTGCGCTCTGAAGGAGGCCGGCTGCGACATCGTGCGCCTTGCGGTACCCACCCCCGCCGCAGCCCAGGCGCTGAAGGGCATCCGCCGTGCTTCTCCCCTGCCGCTGGTGGCGGACATCCACTTTGACTGGCGGCTGGCGGTGGCGGCGGCGGAAGCGGGAATGGACAAGATCCGCGTGAACCCCGGCAACATCGGCGGCAGTGAGAATGTCCGCCGGGTGGCGGATGCCTGCAGAAGTAACGGCGTCCCCATCCGGGTGGGCATCAACGGCGGAAGTCTGGAAAAGCCCCTGCTCAGTAAGTACGCCGGCCCCACGCCGGAGGCCATGCTGGAGAGCGCCCTGGGGCATGTGCGCCTGCTCAACGACTTCGGCTTTGACGATATCTGCCTGAGCCTGAAATGCTCCTCCGTGCCGGAGACCGTGGCCGCCTACCGGCTGGCGGCGCAGAAAACGGACTATCCCCTGCACATCGGCATCACCGAGGCCGGGGGCGGGGAAACGGCGGTGGTAAAGGCCGCCGCAGGCATCGGCGCCCTGCTGCTGGACGGCATCGGCGACACGGTGCGGGTGAGCTACACCGGT
>JAZSQG010000069.1:0-1747 GCA_045537855.1 Oscillospiraceae bacterium | reverse complement strand
TCTTTTGCGGGACGGGTGAATGCGGTAATGGAGAATTGCGCCCATTCCGGAAATGCTTTGGGCAGCAGAGAAAACTTACGGCATGGAGCGGATGATGGGAAAGGATCACAGCCCCGTGCGCAAGCTCTTTGACTACGGCATGGAGCATTTCCTCCGGGAGCGTCCCATCCTCTTCGCCCTCACCGTCTGCACCGCCCCGGGGGGCAATATCCGCACCCACGGCCTCTTTGTGGGGGATACCCGCCGGGTGCTGGAAGCCGCCATCGCCCTGAGTCAGGAAAAGAACATCGACTTTGTGGATACGGGGATCAAAAAGTGCGTGGTGTACCTGACGCCGGATGAATTCCGCAGCACCTGGCTGGGGAACAAGGCCGTCTACCGTACCCGCATGGCCATCGCCGACGGGGGGGAGCTGCTGGTGCTGGCGCCCGGGGTGGAGCGCTTCGGGGAGGACTCTCAAGTGGACGCCCTCATCCGCAAGTACGGCTACCGGGGCCGCCTGCATACGCTGGAAGAATTTGAAAAGCCGGAAAATCAGGACCTGCGGGATAATATGGGCGCTGCCGCCCACCTCATCCACGGCTCCTCCGACGGCCGCTTCACCATTACTTACGCCGTAAAGGCCATCAGCCGGGAGGAGGTGGAGGCCGTGGGCTTCCGGTCTGCCGACTATGACGAGACCATCCGGCGCTACGACCCGGAAAAACTCCAATACGGCTGGAACACCCTCCCCGACGGGGAGGAAGTGTACTTCATCCCCAACCCCGCTCTGGGCCTCTGGATCGATCGGGAGCGCTTCGGGGCATAAGACCGCATGGATACCCTCGGGGCTGCCGCAGCGTCGGCAGCCCCGAACTTCGGAAAGGTGGATCAGATTATGAAAGTTGTTATCGTGGGCGGTGTGGCCGGCGGCGCCACCGCAGCAGCCCGCATCCGCAGGCTGGACGAAAGCGCGGAGATCACCGTCTTCGAGCGCTCCGGCTATATCTCCTATGCCAACTGCGGCCTCCCTTACTATATCGGGGATGTGATCACCCGTCCCGCCGCCCTGACCCTGCAGACCCCGGAAAGCTTCTTTGCCCGCTTCCGGGTCATTATGAAGGTGCGCCATGAGGTCACCGCCATCGACCCCGGGCGCAAGTGCGTCAGCGTCACCAATCTGGAGACCGGGGAGCAGTTTGAAGAAAGCTACGATAAGCTCCTGCTCTCCCCCGGGGCGAAGCCCACCGTGCCGGAAATCCCCGGCGTGGGGCTGGAAAAAGTCTTCACCCTGCGCACCGTGGAGGATACCTTCCGCATCAAGGAGTATGTGCGGGAGCATCAGCCCCGCTCCGCCGTGCTGGCGGGGGGCGGCTTCATCGGGCTGGAGCTGGCGGAAAATCTCCGTGCGCTGGGTATGGAGGTCACCGTGGTGCAGCGGCCGAAGCAGCTCCTGCGGCCTCTGGACCCGGATATGGCGGCCTTTCTCCACAATGAGCTGCGCGCTAAGGGCGTGAAGCTGGCTCTGGGCTGCTCTGTGGAGGGCTTCGCAGAAAAGGACGGCGGGGTGGAGGTGCTCCTGCGCGCTCAGGAGCCGCTCCGGGCGGATATGGTGGTGCTGGCCATTGGCGTCACGCCGGAAACGACCCTTGCCAAAGCTGCCGGACTGGAGCTGGGCATCCGGGGCAGCATCGTCGTGAACGAGCACATGGAGACCTCCGTCCGGGATATCTACGCCGCCGAAAACACAATACAAATCAAACAAAGT
>JAZSQG010000325.1:0-3773 GCA_045537855.1 Oscillospiraceae bacterium | reverse complement strand
ATGGTATAGACTTTCAACCATCAGGTCATTTTCAACCTGATCTTTCTTCAGATATGCACCTGCAACGTAGATGATGTCCACGCCTAGGGCGACTTCTTCGGCGGGAACGCTCAGAGTCACGGTGGTCAGATCATCCTTCAGAGCAGTTGCGGTCTTGCTCAGGGGATAGTTGTTGCCTACCACAGAGGGTGGCTGGGGGGTGCTGCGATCCGCTGCAAAAGCAGGGAACGCCATGCAGCCCAGGCACAGAATGACGGCCAGAGCTGCGGAAAGCAGACGCTTGAGGGTTTTTGCCATGTTTTCGTTCTCCTTTTCTGGAATATAAGGTAAAAGCGAAACACTGGCAACCGGGCTGTCATAGTCATAAAGACCGTAGACCCCATGGTTTTGCGTCCTGTCCTTTCGGACAGTTTGCCTTTACATGTATTTCCTGCGCGGTACCTTGGCCGGGGTCCCGCGCAATGCTGCTCAGGCACCCCGGTCGAGGGCGCCCCGGCAGACGAAAGAGAATGCGCCGGCAAAGAATCATTCTCTTCTGCACCTTAGAGTATATCAGCAAAAAGTAACAAAAACGGTTACATTTTGAAGATTGACAGCTGAATTCTGGCTGGTTTTTCGAAAAATCACAAAAAACTTTCGGAAAAATGAGAGAAACTGACATGATTATCCATAAAGTGGAAGGACGGCGGGGCGTGTAAAGGGAAAATGCGGGAGCTTGCGTTCTGCCCGTTCAGCGGGAATGTATGTTCCTCGGCAGCATGATTTGCACTGCGGGCAGGGGAAAAAAGACCGCTGCGGAGTTCCCACCGAAAATTATTCTGCTTAATATTTCCGTATACAAATCCGCCATTATATGGTAAGATAGGGGCATTGAATAATACTGCGTCCGAGCAGGCGCAGCCACGCACTATACAAAGAAAGGTGATCATACAATGAACGAAATCGGGCGCTATCCCAATCTCTTCAAGCCCCTGCGGCTGGGAAATACCTATTTCCGCAACCGCATCTTCTCCGCCCCCACCGGCTTGCTGGACCTGACCCCTCACTACGCTTCCAGCTTTGACCATTATGCTTACTTTGAGCGGAAGGCCAAGGGCGGCGCCGCCTCCGTCAACGTGGGCGAAAGTATCGTCTGCGACTATGACCCCGGCGACAGCCGCTATAATATCTTCATGCTGAAGGATCACGTCTATAACTATAATGAGCTGGGCAAGCTGGCCGATGCCATCAACCGGCAGGGTGCCGTGGCCACCATCGAGCTGCAGCATCCCGGCGCTGCCAGCAGAAGGAACGGCAAAACACAGATGGCGCCCAGCGGCGGCCCCAATCCGCTGGACCCCAGCATCATGCGCCGGGAGATGACCGAGGAAGAGATCTACCGGGTAATCGATGAATTCTCCGATGCTGCCCTTTATGCCAAGGATCGGGGCTTCGGCATGGTGCAGATCCACGGCGGTCACGGCTGGCTCATCAACCAGTTCTTCTCTCCTTTCTTCAACCAGCGTACCGACCGCTGGGGCGGCAGCGTGGAAAACCGTGCCCGCTTCGGCATCGCCATCATCGACGAAATACATAGAAAGTGCGGCAAGGGCTTCCCGGTGGAAATCCGCATTTCCGGCTCTGAAATGTTCGAGGGTGGCTATGATATCAGCGGCGGCATCGAGTTTGCAAAGCAGCTGGAGGGGCATGCCGACCTGATCCATGTTTCCGTGGGCAATCCCAAGCATCCCGCCAGCGTGGAATACACCCACCCCGGCATCTTCATGGAGGGCGGCTGCAACGTGCACTTCGCCGCCGAGATCAGGAAGCACGTATCCACCCCCATCGCCACCATCGGCGGTCTCTCCGATCCCGACCAGCTGGAGGAGATCATCGCCACCGGCAAGGCGGACGTGGTGGAAATGGCCCGGGGCCTCATCTGCGAGCCCGACATGGCCGTGAAGCTGCGCACCGGCCGGGAGAAGGAAGTGCGCCGCTGCCTGCGCTGCTTCAAGTGTGTGGATGAAATGTACAAGCACGGCCGCCTCTTCTGCGCCATCAACCCCGCTTCCGGCAAGGACCGGGAGATCCTCAGCCACCACACGGTGCCTGTGAAGAAGCATGTTCTGGTGGCGGGCGGCGGCATCGCCGGTATGGAAGCTGCCATCACCGCTGCGGAAAACGGCCACAAGGTCACCCTCTGCGAGAAGCGCGACCGCCTGGGCGGCGTCCTTCTCTGCGAGACCGCCGTTTACTTCAAGACCCGGGTGGGGCAGTACATCGAGCGCCAGAAGTACATGATCGAAAAGCTGGGGGTGGAGGTGCGCCTGAATACCCCCGTGACCCCCGATGTGGTGAGCGAAATTGCCCCCGACGCCCTCATCGTGGCCATCGGCGGCAAGCCCGTCCGGCCGGGTATCCCCGGCATTGACGGGGCAAATGTCCTCCCCGTGGAGGAAGCCTTTGCAAAGCCCGAGCTGGTACAGGGCAAGACCGTCATCATCGGCGCGGGCCGCTCCGGCACCGAGCTGGGCATCTACCTGAAGGAGCTGGGGAAGGATGTCAGCATCATCGAAGCGAAGGAAGACGCCGCCCAGGGCCTCTATGCCGCCAAGATCCAGGAGACCGGCCTGGTGACCGCCGTTTCCACCAAAGCGAAGGAGATTCGCCCGGACGGTATCCTCTGCGACGGCCCCGAAGGGGACGTGTTCCTCCCCGCCGAGACCGTGGTCCTCGCCCTGGGCGTGGAGCCCCTCTGGGAAGAGGTGGACGCCCTGTCCGCCTTTGCGGGAGAATTCTACCAGGCGGGCGACTGCCGCAAGCCCCGCAGCATCATGGACGCCACCGGGGAAGCCTGGACCATGGCCAACCTCATCGGCCGCTACTGAGAAGCTTCGGCGGGGCGGCGTGCCGCTGCCCCGGCCATCCCATCATTTATCGTATGAAAGGACCGTGAAATATGAGTATCCATAAGTACCCCAATCTGTTCACTCCCGTGCAGGCGGGGGGCGCGCTGTTCCGCAACCGCATTTTTGCCGCCCCCATGGGCGTTTCCTATGTGGACAGCGAAGGCTTCCTGATGCCTGAAGTGGGCGCTTTCTACGAGCGCAAGGCCCTGGGCGGTGCAGCCTCCGTGTGCATCAGCGGCGGCGGCGTCAGTCGGCGGGGCATGGCTTACGGCGGCGGCATGATCGCCTATGAAAATCCCCGCAGCAAGCCCTTCTACACCTATGTTACCAACTCCATCACCCGCCACGGCTGCATGGCCTCTCTGGAGCTGCAGCACGGCGGTCTCCACGCCACCCAGGCCGCCGATCTGGGCATCCAGATCTACGGGCCCGTGGAAGCGGACTACCGGGGCCATCACGCCCTGCCGATGACCGAGGAGATCATTGAGGAGACCATCGATGATTTCGTCCGGGGCGCCCAGTATGCTCAGTCCGTGGGCTTCGGCATGGTCACCATCCACGGCGGCCACGGCTGGATGATCCACCAGTTCATGTCCCCCACCTCCAACACCAGGACCGACCGCTGGGGCGGCAGTCTGGAAAACCGCCTGCGCCTGCCCAGAGAGATCTGCAAGGCCATCAAAAAGCGGGTGCCGGGCATGGTGGTGGAGCTGCGCATCAGCGGCTACGAAGGCACCCCTGACGGCTACGATCTGGCCGAAGGCATCCGCATGGCCGAGGGGCTGGACGGCTATCCCCACATCCTGCACATTTCCGCCGGCAGCAGCGGCTTCACCGTCACCCCTCCCAAGTCGGAGGCCAAGCGGTCTTAGGGAGACAAATCCC
>JAZSQG010000383.1:0-2898 GCA_045537855.1 Oscillospiraceae bacterium | reverse complement strand
CCGGAACCCACGCCGGAGCCCACGCCTCAGCCGGTTTTTGACGGAGAGGTGCTGGCGCTGGAAATCAACCAGGGTCTCAGCTACGGGCTGGATGAGGAAACGGGAGAATACTACCTGATGGAGCATTTCGTGGCCCGGAAGAGCACGGCGGTCTTTGCCCGGCTCAGCGAGCCTGTGCCCGAGGGATCTCAGGCACAGCTGACGGTGGAGCGGCCCGTGAGCTGGCTGCAGGGTAAGACGGAGGACCTGGTTCTGCTGCCGGATGAAAGCCTCAGCGACGGGGAGAACCTGGCCTTCCTCCTGCAGGACGAGCTGGTGCAGGAGCTGTATCCCGGGGAATACACCTTTACCCTGCAGGTGGACGGGGTGGAAGCCGGCCGCAGCGTGCGCCTCTGGGATACCCGGGAGCTGCGCCTCCTGCTGGTGCCCATCCGGGGAAATTTCGGCGGCAGCATCACCGAGCCGCAGATCCCCCTGGAGGAGATGGCGGAGCATCTGAAAGCCTGCTATCCTGTGAGCGAAGATAAGCTGCAGGTGGAGCTCGCCCCGCTGCTGGACCTGTCTGCCGGGGAATATGACCTCTATACCAACAACGGCCAGTGGCTGACCTGGCTGGCCCTGGCCGACCTGCAGTATAACGCCGAGGTACCCTACGATCTGGTGCTGGGCTTTGTGGACGGCTGGATGGGGGAGAATCAGACCACCGGCGGCTATACCTACGGGATGCCTGCCAATGTCATCAGCCTCAGCACCGCAGGACCGGAGGCGGTGGTATCCCACGAGGTGGCCCACTGCTATCTGGTGGGAGATGAATACGAGGGCGGCGCCTACAACTTCGATGTGAACTACGCCCCCTACGGCTACAGCGGCTCTGACTGGTACTACCGCTCCGAGTGGATCACCTCCTGGAACGAGAACGTGCAGGATGCCTATTCCTATGATCTCTGGTGCTCCGGCGTGGGCATCTCCCGGGAGCAGGTGCCCTTCAACCCCCTCACCGGCGAAATCCTGGGGGACTGTGCCAGCATTATGTGCTCCTGTGACCTGACTTCGGAGGATTACTGGGTCAGCTCCGCCGTCTGGGAGCAGCTGTGGAATGCCCTGGTGCTCCATGACTATGTGGTGCTGACCGGCGGAACGGGCGGCCTCGTTGAGAACGCAAGCGGAGAGCTGGAGCTGTTCTGCGAAAGCTGCTACCGGGCCTCCGACCTGATGGAGACAGAGCTTTACGGCTGCTGCAGCAGCTGCTGGAGCATGAACTGGCTGGATCGGGCCAGCGGCAGCTTCACCGTCCGCTGCTGGTTCTGCGACAGCGTGACCACCCAGCCGGAGCTGTACCTGAGCTGCCCCTATCTTCACTGCGGCACCTTCCACCGGGTGGAGTCCGCCGGCTTCGATGTGGGGGAGGTCTACGGCTGGGACCGTGATATGGATTCTCTGGGCTCCGCTTTCGGCGAAGGGACCGACGGCTCCTTTGAACTGGAGTGGGATCCCGAAGTGGCGACGCTGATCCTGGACGGCGTCCTCCGGGACGGGGAACAGGGCTGCATCTTCAAGGACCGTGACGTGTTCATCTTCCACCAGAGCGTGGATACGGTCACGGACAGCAGCGAGGGTGCCTCCTGCGCCTTTATCATCTATGACAGCGAGGGCACGGCCCGCTCGGTGCTGTATTTCGAGCCGGATTTCTGGGTCAACAGCAATCCGCCCCGGAAGGAAAAGGTCATCCGCATCCGCCTGACCATGCGTTTGCCGGATGACGCGGCGCGGGTGGTGTTCTACCGCACCGTTCCCGCCACGGAGACGGAGGAAGCCCATATGGAATACGGCGGCTGGGAAATGGACGTGAGCAATATTGCCTTCGGTTGAACAGCTGCTTCATAACGGCGAAAACGCGGCTTCGCGCAGGGTGCGCGGAGCCGCGTTTTCTTTCACAGGAGTAAGCTGCTTCAAAACCTCTCAGCCCTGTTCCCCGGCCTGCATAACGGCCATCAGGTCCAGACACTTGGAGGCATAACCCATCTCATTATCGTACCAGGCGATGAGCTTCACGAAATTGTCGTTGAGGCTCAGGCCGGCTTTCGCATCGAAAATGCAGGTGTGGGTATCGCCCAGAAAGTCCGTGGAGACCACATCCTCTTCTGTATAGGCCAGGATACCCCGAAGCTCTGCCTCGGAGGCACGCTTCAGTTCCTGACAGATTTCGGCATAGCTCGCCCCCTTCTGCAGGCGGCAGGTCAGGTCCACCACGGAGACGTCCGCCGTGGGCACCCGCATGGCGATGCCGGTGAGCTTCCCGTTCAGCTCCGGGATGACCTTGCCCACAGCCTTGGCAGCGCCCGTGGAGGCGGGGATAATGTTGCCCAGAATGGAGCGGCCGGAGCGGCGGTCTTTGGCGCTGGCGCCGTCCACGGTCTTCTGGGTGGCGGTGGCGGCATGAACGGTGGTCATAAGACCCTCTTCGATGCCGAACTTATCGTTTATGACCTTGGCCAGAGGGGCCAGGCAGTTGGTGGTGCAGGAAGCGTTGGACACCACGTTCATGGCGGGGTCGTAAGTTTCGTGGTTTACGCCCATTACGAACATGGGGGCGTCGGAGGAGGGAGCGGAGATGACCACCTTGCGCACCGTGTCATGGAGGTGGGCGGAAGCCTTCTCCAGGGCGGTGAACTTGCCGGTACACTCCAGCACGTATTCCGCGCCCGTTTCTCCCCAGGGGACCTGGGCGGGGTCGGTGCAGGCATAAAGGGGAATGAATCTGCCATTGACGCGGACGCCGCCTTCAGCAGCTTCCACGCTGCCCCTGAAGCGGCCGTGGACCGAGTCAAACTTCAGCAGATAGGCCATGTAATCGGCGTCGATAAAGGGGTCGTTCACGGCGCAGACCTGCAGATCCTC
>JAZSQG010000078.1:0-3638 GCA_045537855.1 Oscillospiraceae bacterium | reverse complement strand
TCCCGCTCCGCCGGAAAGTAGCGCCGGGCGTACTTGTCCGCGATCTCCTCCCGGCTGCCGATGTAGCCGTCCCGCTCCAGCACCCGGCGAAGGCGCTCTTCCTCCGGGACGTCCAGATACAGCACGCAGTCAAAGGCGCCGGCCAGCTCCTCCCGCTGGAGGAACACGCCCTCCACTACGATCAGCAGGTCCGGCTGCAGGGTAAATTCCTGCAGCTCATAGCAGTCCTGCTCCTTGTTGTACAGCTCCACTTCCACCACGCCGGAAGCTTCCCTTTTCAGGCGCTGCAGCAGCGAAAGGAAATAATCATAGCGCCACTGGACTTCATAGTAGCAGCGCCACTCGGGCACGCTGTCATTATAGCGGATGCTTCTGGGGTGGATGAAATCATCCAGATGCAGCAGGATCACAGGTCTCTCCTGCCCGAAGGCTCCCACAAGTGCCTGAGACAATGTGCTTTTCCCTGCGCCGCCCAGCCCGTCAAGGCCCAGGGTGAAGCAGCCCGTTTGGGGTATCCGCGCTCTGATCTCTTTGATGGCCGCAGCCATGTCCATATTGCGTCCCTCCCATCCGGCATCGCCGAAGAAAACCCGGCAGATCGGGATTATCCTTGCAGCTTTAATTGTTCTTTTAGCCGCAGTACCCGGTTTTCGATTTCCTTTATCACAAGCCTGAACGCTTCTTCCGTTTTTCCTGTAGGGTCTTCCAGTCCCCAGTTGTCATCGAATGCTCTCCCCATAAAGGGGCAGCCAACACCGCAGCCCATGGAAATTGCCACGTCAGGCTCAGGAATATCTGTAATCAATTTCGGATGCTGTGTTTGCTCCATATCAATCCCATACAACGCTTTCATAATTCTAACTGCATCCTGATTGATTTGGGGCTTTGTTTCTGTACCGGCAGAATACGATTCAAACACATCTGACGCCAAATGCTTTCCCAATGCTTCTGCAATTTGACTGCGGCAAGAATTATGAACACAAATGAAGGCTACTTTTTTCTTTTCCTTTTTATGAAAGGGACATTCTTCCCGAAGGCACTGATTGTTTAACTGAGAACGGGAACAGCTTATTTCATTCAATTCCATATCAATCCCCAGCTTCGTGCTTGTGAATTTGACCGCCTCAATGATGGCAAGGTAAGAATCTCTTTTGCAGCAACGCGGACCACCGTTTTCTCCGATTGCTTCCAGGGCTTTTGCAGTCATTTGATTGGATAGTCCCCACGCCGCTTTTGCTAACGGCGTTGATTTCAATGCGATCGCAACATACATTCCTGTGCTGATGCCCGCTCCACAAGCACCCCAAAAACCGCAAGCCCCGCCCGGAACTTGCGCGCCTCTCTTTTGCATTTCATAGAGTGCGGCTTCCAGGTTGACATCGCCGCCGGCATTTTTGTAGGCAGTCAGCAGTGCAGCGCCGACCATTGTATGATGTTCCGGGCCGTGCATATGGCAAGATGGCACAGACATCATTGCTTCCATAATCTCAATGGGATTTACAGATTTGCTGTGAAAGCAGACTGAGATCATTTCACCCATTCCGTTTGTATGACAACGGTCACAAACGTAATGTCCGTTTACACACCTTGTTTTACTGTTTTGCTTTTTATGGCAAAGTACGCATTCCATCACTTCATCGGTGTCAAGATACTCTAAAGGCGCTTTGCAAATCAGGCACTCTTCATTCATGCAAATCACTCCGTCAAAGCTTTGTTTGTTTTCTTATGTTATATCATGTCCGCCCCTTGCTTGCAATGTTCGTTAAAACTGCAAAACTGCAAAATGCCCGCCCGCCGTGCCGGATCGCAAGGTGCCCCCCAAGAAGCATCTTGCATTTATATCTTGTTGTATGGTATGATACTTTGATACAAGATGTAGTCAGGCCCGGTGTTTTCGGGCAAAATGTTAAAGAAGGAGGCGCTCAGCGCGAGCGCGGATACAGCATGGCAAAGAAGAGCGCGGCACAGGAATACGGCAATGAAAGCATCTCCTCCCTGAAGGGGGCCGACCGGGTACGCAAACGCCCGGGCGTCATTTTCGGCTCCGACGGGCTGGAGGGCTGCCAGCACGCCGTTTTTGAAATACTCTCCAACTCCATCGACGAAGCCAGAGAGGGCTTCGGAAAGGAGATCATCCTCACCAGCTATCTGGACGGTTCCATCTCCGTGGAGGACTTCGGCCGGGGCTGCCCGGTAGACTACAACGCCTCCGAGGGCCGCTATAACTGGGAGCTGGTATTCTGCGAGCTTTACGCCGGCGGCAAGTACCGCAATGATGAGGGGGAAAACTACGAGTATTCCCTGGGTCTCAACGGTTTGGGCTCCTGCGCCACCCAGTATGCCTCCGAATACATGGACGTCACCGTCTGGCGTGACGGGAAGAAGTACAGCCTGCATTTCGAAAAGGGCGAAAATGTGGGCGGTCTCAGCAGCGAAGACTTCACCAAAAAGCGCACCGGCTCCCTCATCCGCTGGAAACCGGACCTGGAGGTGTTCACGGACATCGACATTCCCAAGGATTATTTCCGGGATGTGCTGAAAAAGCAGGCCGTGGTCAACAGCGGCATCAGCTTCCGCCTGCTCATTGAGACGGACAAGGGCTTTGAGGAGACCGTGTATCTCTACGAAAACGGCATCCGGGACTATGTGGCGGAGCTTGCGGGGGAAGACGCCCTGACCCTGCCGGAGTTCTTCGAAGCCGAGCGTCGGGGCCGGGACCGGGCAGACATGCCCGAATACAAGGTGAAGCTCAGCGCCGCCCTTTGTTTTTCCAATAAGCTGAACCTCATCGAATACTACCACAACTCCTCCTGGCTGGAATACGGCGGCGCACCGGAAAAAGCCACCCGCAGCGCCTTTGTCTCCGCCATCGACAGTCTGCTGCGCAAGCAGAACAAATACCAGAAAAACGAGAGCAAAATCACCTTCAATGACATTCAGGACTGTCTGGTGCTGGTGACCAACTGCTTCTCCACCCAGACCTCCTACGAGAACCAGACCAAGAAGGCCATCACCAACAAGTTCGTACAGGACGCCATGACGGAGTTCCTGCGGACGAATCTGGAAGTCTACTTCATTGAGAACCGCTTCGACGCGGACAAGATCGCCGAGCAGGTGCTCATCAACAAGCGCTCCCGCGAGAGTGCGGAGAAGCAGCGCCTGAACATCAAGAAGAAGCTGACGGACAACATCAGCATCGCCGACCGGGTCCAGAAGTTCGTGGACTGCCGCACCAAGGATGTGACCCGCCGGGAGATCTACATCGTGGAGGGCGACTCCGCACTGGGCGCCTGTAAGCTCAGCCGTGACGCTGAGTTTCAGGGTATAATGCCTGTCCGGGGCAAGATACTCAACTGCCTCAAGGCCGACTACGTGCGCATATTCAAAAGCGAGATCATCACGGACCTTTTGAAGGTGCTGGGCTGCGGTGTTGAGGTGGAGACAAAAAAGAGCAAGGACCTCAGCTCCTTCTCTCTGGATAACCTACGCTGGAACAAGGTCATCATCTGCACCGACGCGGACGTGGACGGCTACCAGATACGCACCCTCATCCTCACCATGATATACCGCCTTGCCCCTACCCTCATTAGAGAGGGCTATGTGTATATAGCCGAATCTCCCCTTTATGAGATAAACGC
>JAZSQG010000134.1:0-20169 GCA_045537855.1 Oscillospiraceae bacterium | reverse complement strand
GGCTCCTGAAGACCCTGCATGTGGCGGCCTATCCCCGGAAAGCGGGGCAGCTGCAGGCACTGGAAGCGAAGGCGGAGGAATACCGGAAGAAGTACGCTGCGGTGTGCAGCATGATCGAGCTGCCCGCCACGGACATTTCTTCCACGGAGCTTCGCTGCATGCTCAGTCAGGGGCAGGGCGGGGAATATCTGCCCCCGGAAGTTTACGCCTATGTGCTGCGGCACCGGCTTTATGGGGTGCGTCCCCAGCCGGAAGCACTGTGGCCCCTTGCACTGCCCTGGCTGAAGGAGCGCAGGAGAAAGCATGTGCGGGGCTGCAGAGAAGAAGCGGTGAAGCTTGCCCTGCGCTGGGGGGCTGACCCGGTGGACGCGGAAAACGCGGCCATCCTCCACGATATCACCAAGAAGCTCTCCGTGGAGGAGCAGTTGCGCCTCTGCGAAAACTGTGGTATAATTTCCAGCAATTTCGAACAGGATTATGTGGAAGTTCTGCATGCTTTTTCCGGTGCTGCCGCAGCCTATGCGCTGTTCGGCGTTTCGGAAGAAGTGCGGGACGCCATTATGTGGCATACAACGGGCAGGGCGGATATGAGCCTTCTGGAAAAGGTGATCTGGCTTGCCGACTATATAGAGCCTGCGCGGGATTTTCCCGGTGTGGACGCGGTGCGGCAGCTTGCCTACCAAAATCTGGACCGGGCCTTGCAGCTTGCCATGCAGAACAGTCTGGCATGGCTGGAGCAAAAAGGGGCGAAAGCCCACCCCGCCACCCGCGAAGCGCTCTCGTTTTTACTGGGAGAGGATACGAAAGCATGAAGCTATTCGGCGGATATAAAAGCAAGCGCGGCAGCGGCAGTCAGACACCGCACCTCACGCCGCAGCCGGAGACGGAGCTGCAGGAAGAAACGCTCCTGTCCGATGGGGCTGCGGTGCCCGAAACCGAAGGGGAAGAGGAGCGGGTGCGCACGCCGGAAGAACTGGCGGAAATTGAGGAGCTGATCGAAAGCTACCAGAAGTATAAGAAAAAGAAGCGGATCATTTCCCTGAGTGCCGTGATACTGGTGCTGCTGGCGGCCTTCGGCCTGTATAAGGTGACGGTGCGGCCTCCGGATATCGTGCAGCCCACCCCCACGCCGGCGCAGCCCAGCGCGGACCCCGGCTACACGGAGATCGTGGACCCCGGTTCCGCTGTGACGCCGGAGCCCACACCCACCCGGCCGCCCCGGAAGCGGCGGGAAAATGTGTACAGCTTCCTGCTGGTGGGTCTGGAGCAGAGCTTTGCCAATACGGATACCATTATGGTCTGTGTCTATGACGCGGACGCCGCCACCCTGGATGTGCTGAGCATTCCCCGGGATACCTGCGTGAATGTGGAATCCAACCCGGAGCTTTCGGAAACCAAGAAGATCAACTCCGTCTACAGCCGTCTGGAGATCGAGGGACTCCGGGAAGCGGTGAGCGGCATCATGGGCTATCCCATCGACAGCTATGTGATGGTGGGCACCCGGGCCTTCACCCAGTTGGTGGATACCATCGGGCCCATTTATTTCTATGTGCCCTACAACATGAACTACGATGACCCCACCCAGGATCTGCACATCCACTTCGATGAAGGCTATCATTATCTCTACGGCGCCGACGCCCTGAAGGTGGTGCGCTGGCGGCAGAACAATGACGGTACCAACTACGGCGATATTGCCCGGATCGAGACCCAGCAGAACTTCCTGAAGACGGTGGCCAAGCAGTGCCTGTCTCTGAGCAGTCTGACGTCGAATCTGGACAATTACGTGGAGATCTTCAAGAACAATGTGAAGACCGACCTGACCACCGGAAACCTGGCCTGGTATGGGCAGCAGGTCCTGAAGATGAGTATGGAGGATATCCGCTTCCACACCATCCCCTCGAATTACAACGATTCCATCCGGGGCTTTGCCTACGGTACCATTCTGGTGGACGAGTGGCTCGCCCTGCTCAATGAGCGCTTCAATATCTACGATCAGCCCATTGTGGAGCAGGACCTGAATATTATCACCCGGGATGACAACGGTGAGCTTTATGCCACCAGCGGGCAGATTGCCGGCGGCTACGAATCCTTCCTGGACTATGATGAGTATCTGGTCCGCCTCAAGGAATGGAACGAGTATCTGGAAAGCCTGAAAAAGCAGGAAGAAGAGGAGAAGCAGGCCGCGCAGGAGCAGGCCGACCCTCAGCCGGGAGCGCAGGAGCCTCCGGCTGACACCGGGGAGCCTCTCCCGGAGGGGTCGGGCAGCGAAGCGGAAAGCGCGCAGCCCGAGGGTACAGAGCCCGACAGCGGGGAAGGCCCCGCACTGGAAACGGAAAGCACCGCACCTGAAGACAGTACGGCAGGAGCGGAAGATACAAATGGAGGAGAATAATATGCTGACTCCGCAGGAAGTAATGGAACTCGTCGTCAAAGCACTGGACGGCAAAAAGGCCCGGGATATCACGGTCCTGAAAACAGAAGCGGTGACGATCCTGGCAGACTATTTTGTGATCTGCACCGCCAACTCCACCACCCATATCAAGACGCTGTCCGATGAAGCCGGCAAGAAGCTGACGGAAGCGGGCGAGCCGCCCCGCCGCTCCGAGGGCTACCGCAGCGGCGGCTGGGTCCTGATGGACTTCGCCTGTGTGGTGGTACATCTGTTCCTGGAAGAGACCCGGGAATTCTATGATCTGGAGCGCCTCTGGGGCGATGCCGAGCGTGTGGATATCTCCGCACTGATTACGGAATAAGAGAGAAAGCTGGTCGGAACATGAAGTACGAATTTCATCAGATTGAAAAAAAGTGGCAGCAGGTCTGGGAAGAGAAGAAGGCCTTTGCTGCTTCCAACAACAGCGATAAGCCCAAATTCTTTGCCCTGGTAGAGTTCCCCTATCCCTCCGGTGACGGCCTGCATGTGGGACATGCCCGGCCCTATACCGCCATGGATGTGGTGGCCCGGAAAAAGCGCATGCAGGGCATGAACGTGCTGTTTCCCATCGGCTTTGACGCCTTCGGTCTGCCCACGGAGAACTATGCCATCAAGCATAAGATGCATCCCCGTATCGTCACCGAGCGCAACATCAAGAATTTCTCCTCTCAGCTGAAGATGCTGGGCTACAGCTTTGACTGGGATCGCTGCGTGGATACCTCCGAGCCTTCCTACTACCGCTGGACCCAGTGGATCTTCCAGCAGATGTTCAAGAAGGGCCTGGCCTACAAGACCAGCATGCCCGTGAACTGGTGCCCCGCCTGTAAGCTGGTCCTGGCCAACGAGGAAGTGGTCAACGGCGTCCATGAGCGCTGCGACACTCCCGTTGTGAAGAAGGAAAAGAGCCAGTGGATGCTGGGCATCACCCAGTACGCCCAGCGCCTGCTGGACGATCTGGACGATCTGGATTACATCGAGCGCGCCAAGGTGCAGCAGCGCAACTGGATCGGCCGCAGCACCGGCGCGGAGGTGGAGTTCAGCACCACCAGCGGCGACAAGCTGCAGATCTTCACCACCCGCTGCGACACCATGTTCGGCGCCACCTACATGGTCATGAGCCCCGAGCATGCCCTCATTGCCAAGTGGCTGGAGAGCGGCCTGCTGCAGAACGCCGATGAGGTGAAGGCTTATCAGGCGGAAGCCGCCCGGAAGAGCGACTTCGAGCGCACGGAGATCAACAAGGACAAGACCGGTGTGGCCCTGAAGGGCGTGGCGGCGCTGAATCCCGCCACCGGCAATGAGATCCCCATCTATCTGTCCGATTACGTTCTGGCTACTTACGGCACCGGTGCCATCATGGCGGTGCCCGGCCACGACCAGCGTGACTGGGAGTTTGCCAAGGTCTTCGGCCTGCCCATCGTGGAGGTGGTGCAGGGCGGCGATGTGAGCCAGGCTGCCTACACCGACTGCGAGAGCGGCGTGATGGTCAACTCCGGCTTCCTGAACGGGATGCGCGTGGAAGAGGCCATTCCCACCATGCTTCGCTGGCTGACGGAGAAGGGCATCGGCCGGGAAAAGGTGAACTTCAAGCTGCGTGACTGGGTCTTCTCCCGTCAGCGCTACTGGGGCGAGCCCATTCCCATCATCCACTGTGAGAAGTGCGGCTGGGTGCCCATGAAGGAAGAGGACCTGCCTCTGCTCCTGCCCGAGGTGGAGAGCTATGAGCCCACCGATACCGGCGAGAGCCCTCTGGCTGCCATGGAGGACTGGGTGGCCTGCACCTGTCCCCAGTGCGGCGGGCCCGCCCGTCATGAGACCGACACCATGCCAAACTGGGCCGGGTCCAGCTGGTATTTCCTCCGCTATATGGACGCCCACAACGACACTGCCGCCGTGGGCAAGGATGCGGCGGACTACTGGGGCCGTGTGGACTGGTATAACGGCGGCATGGAGCACACCACCCTGCATCTGCTCTATTCCCGCTTCTGGCACAAGTTCCTCTACGACATCGGTGTGGTGCCCGATCCCGAGCCCTACACCAAGCGTACCAGCCACGGCATGATCCTGGGCGAAGATATGCAGAAGATGTCCAAGTCCCGGGGCAACGTCATCAACCCCAACGATATCGTGAACCAGTACGGCGCGGACACCATGCGTCTGTACATCATGTTCATCGGCGATTTTGAGAAGACCGCTCCCTGGTCCAGCGAAGCGGTGAAGGGCTGCAAGCGCTTCCTCGACCGTGTCTGGAACCTGCGTGACCGTGTAAAGCCCGGCGACAGCTGCAGTAAAGAGAACGAAGCGTCCATCCACCGCACCATCAAGAAGGTGGGCGATGATATCGACGCCATGAAGTTCAACACCGCCATCGCCGCCATGATGAGCCTGGTCAATGAGTTTTATGACCGGGGGCTGAACCGGGCGGACTTCAAGCTGCTGCTGAGCATGCTGAGCCCCTTCGCCCCCCACATCGCCGAGGAGCTTTGGGAGCTGTGTTCCTACCCCGGCCTCTGCAGCCAGACTGCCTGGCCCGCTTATGACGAAGCCAAGATGGTGGAAGCCGAGCGTACCATTGCCATCCAGGTGGGCGGCAAGCTGAAGGGCACCGTCACCGTCGCCTCCGACCTGAGCGACGAGGAAGTGCTGCAGGCTGTCCTTGCGGAAGAGAAAATCCGCAAGATCATGGAGGGTATGGAGCTTGTTAAGACCATTGTTGTAAAAAACAAGCTGGTGAATCTGATTCTCAAGCCGAAAAAAGCTTGACATTTGCGCCAAGTAGGGCTATAATACACAGGCTAATGGCCCATCGGAGGGAGGGAAAAGAATGTCGGAAGTCAGAGTCAAGGAAAACGAGTCGCTGGACAGCGCCCTCAAAAGATTTAAGAGAAGCTGCGCCAAGGCTGGAGTGCTTGCTGACCTGAGGAAGAAGGAGTACTACCAGAGTCCCAGCGTGAAGCGCCGCAAGAAGTCCGAGGCCGCGAGAAAGAATAAGAACAAGCGCTATTACTAAGTTACAAAACCCGGTTATCGTAAGATAACCGGGTTTTCACGTTCTTTCAGCGCATCCTGCAAGTCCAGAATTTCCGCCTCCGACCACTCCGGATACAGGAGAAAAAAGCTGCTGACGCCCAGGCTGCGTGCCAGCAGAGTCTTGCGCTGCAGGGTCTCCGGCGTATCGTAGAGAACGAAGGAGGTCTTTCCGCCCTCTGTCACATGGAAGGCCATGCACTGGAGATCTTCGGAGAAGAAGGGTCTGCTGCCGCGTGATTGCAGTGCTTTTGCCTCTTCCGACTGCAGAGGGAAACCGGTTCCGTCGGGGCAGGGCAGGGGAAAGCGGCGGCAGATGCGTTCCAGATCCAGCGCGATGCTGCCGTACGCAGCCTGTGCTTCTTCGATGCGTTTCTGAAGGCTGCCGCCGGAGAGAGCACTGGACAGCAGGACGCAGGCGTTGCAGCCGGATCGCCAGGCGTGCTCCTGGAGATAGACCCGCAGCCCACGCCGCTCCATAGCCTCACAGAGGCGAAGGAGCTCCAGGGTGGAGGAGCTGCCGTAGCCGCAGAGGATCCCGCCGTAGCCGCAGCGTCGGCACTCTGCGGCGATTTCCTGGCTTCTGGAAGCGCGCACATCCCCGGCCAGCACCATGATCCCGCCGGGTACCGGCGGGGGAGCGGGGAAGGGTCGGTCGAAGTGATAGAAGATGCGGGCGGGCTTCAGGGCTGCACTGAGCCGGTCCTCCGGTCCCACGGCAGTAAAAATGCGGAGTGCTTCTTTCTGCGGCATAGACAAAACTTCCTTTGAGTGGTATAGTATAAAATAGGTAATTACAGGACAGCCCCGGCGCGGCGCTGCCCGACATAGAAGGAAGGATCAGGAATATGAACCATTTTGCTGCGGTACAGGCCAAGCTTGACGCCTACGGACTGGACGCCATGCTGGTGACCAGTATGTCCAACCGGAAGTATGTGACGGATTTTCCCTCCAGTGCGGGTATGGCGCTGGTGACCCGTCAGGGTGCGTATTTTTATATTGACTCCCGCTACATCGAGGCGGCCAAGAATCGCATCCGGGGCGCGGAAGTGCAGATGGTGGGCATGG
Source organism: Oscillospiraceae bacterium (assembly GCA_045537855.1). Lineage (GTDB taxonomy): Bacteria > Bacillota > Clostridia > Oscillospirales > Oscillospiraceae > UBA1774. The sequence goes on along the minus strand of JAZSQG010000134.1, from coordinate 13,643 downwards.
AACGTGCCTACAACGTGCTGCTCAACGAGATTATTGACAGCCAGGAGCTGAAGCAGATCGGCATCGAAGAAGCTGCCATGAGCTATGCCGAGTATCTCAGCCTTTCCAAGCAGCTGCATGCGGAACTGCAGCCCGCCCAGGAACTCATTACCGAGCTGCGCATGGTGAAGGATGCCGACGAAGTCGAGCAGCTCATCCGCGCTCAGCGCATCGCCGAAGCGGCCCTGGAGAAGGTGCTCCCCCTCATCAAGCCCGGCATCACCGAGCGGGAGATCGCTTCCGAGCTGATCAATCAGATGCGCATGGGCGGCGCCGACGGCGTGTCCTTCGACCCCATCGTGGTCACCGGCGTCAAGAGCAGCATGCCCCACGGCGTGCCCGGCGATGTGGCTGTGCAGAACGGCGATTTCGTCACCATGGACTTCGGCTGCCGCCTCAACGGCTACTGCTCCGATATGACCCGCACCGTGGCCGTGGGCAGCGTCACCGAGGAAATGCGCAATGTGTATGAGACCGTTCTGAAGGCACAGCTGGCCGCCATTGAGAAGGCGCAGGCCGGTATGACCGGCGCGGAAGTGGACAAGGTGGCCCGTGATGTGATCACCGCCGCCGGTTACGGCGACTGCTTCGGCCACGGTTTTGGCCACGGTCTGGGTCTGGATGTCCACGAAGCGCCCACCGCGGGCCCCTCCGGGAAGACTCCCATGCCCGCCGGCTCCGTCATCTCCGCCGAGCCCGGCATCTACCTGGAAGGCCGTTTCGGCGTGCGCATCGAGGACGTCATTATCCTCCGGGAGGGCGGCTGCGAGAATATCATGCGCGCCCCCAAGGAACTGATGATCCTGTAAACGCTAAAATATATGCGGAGACTGCGCAAAATATCTTGCAAATCAGCCGGATTCGGTATAAAATAAAACGAATTTGATTCTATTACATGAGAGGAGACTCTTTTAAATGATTTCTGCAGGTGAATTCAGAAACGGTGTTACCTTTGAGTGGGACGGCAACGTCATGCAGGTCGTGGAGTTCCAGCATGTCAAGCCCGGCAAGGGCAGCCCCTTTGTCCGCACCAAGATGAAGAACGTCATTACCGGCGCCGTGATCGAAACTTCCTTCAACCCCACCGAAAAGTTTGAGAATGCTTACGTGGACCGCAAGGACATGGAGTACAGCTACAACGACGGCAACCTGTACTACTTCATGGACAACGAGACTTATGAGCTGGAGCCCATCGACGAAGCCATGCTTCCCGACGGCTTCAAGTTCGTGAAGGAAAACATGACCTGCAAGGTCATGTCCTACAAGGGCAGCGTGTTCGGTGTGGAGCCTCCCAACTTCGTGGAGCTTGAGATCACCGAGACCGATCCCGGCTTCAAGGGCGACACGGCCACCAACGTGACCAAGCCCGCCATCGTGGAGACCGGCGCAGAGGTGAAGGTGCCCCTGTTCATCAACCCCGGCGACAGAATCAAGATCGATACCCGCACCGGCGAGTATCTTGAGCGCGCCAAGGGCTAAACTATTTCCGCGGCTTCTGCCGCAAGGAGGAACACTATGAACATTTCCGAAAAGGCTGCCTACCTGAAGGGTCTGATGGAAGGCATTCAGCTGGACCCCAACTCCGGCGAAGGCAAGCTCTTCAACGCCATTGCCGATCTGCTCACCGATATCGCCCATGAGCTGGAAGATGTGAACGAAAACGCTCTGGACCTGGCGGAAGAGATCGACCAGATCAGCCAGGACCTGGCCGATGTGGAAGAAATCCTGAGCGATTGTGATTGCGACTGTGATTGCGACTGCGACTGTGACTGCGACTGTGACTGCGATGACGATGATGACGACTGCGATTGCTGCTGCTGCGATGACGATGACGAGCCCGTTTTTTACGAAGTCACCTGCCCCAGCTGCAACGAGACCATCTCCATCGACGAGGACGTGCTGCAGTACGACTCCATCAAGTGCCCCAAGTGCGGCGAAACGCTGGAGTTCGAGTTCGATGAGGATGACGAAGAAGACGACTGCTGCTGCAAGGAGTAAGTTTTTCTGAAAAGTTCCGGGGTTGCTGCGATATGCGGCAGCCCCGAAATTTTACCCTGTCTGCCGGACATGGCGCAGATGCGAGATGGACCGGCAGGGAAAGGAGCTGATTTCCCGTGGAAAAGCAGCATAGCGAAGCACCCGCAAGGCTTCCGGGCGCCTCCGGCCGCAATTTCGGCGTGGACCTGGTGCGGGCGCTGGCGATTATTGGCGTTGTGCTGGTGCACGTGAGCACCGACGCTTATCGGAACCCCGTGGGCAGCTTTGACTGGTGGGGCGGCATTTTCTGGGGCGGTGCCTTCCGCCGTAATGTCCCCCTGTTTCTCATGTGCAGCGGTGCCATCCTCCTGCAGCCGGAGCGGGAACTGACGCTGAAGCGCCTGTATCTGCACAATGTGCTGCGGCTGCTGGTGTCCCTCTTTGTCTGGTCCATGGTGTTCAAGGTGTATCATCTGCTTTCGGCAGATGCCCTCAGTGGGGCAAACCTGTGGCAGGCGGTCAAGGAAGTCCTGCTGTTCAAGCAGGAGTGGCATCTGTATTTTATGCAGATCATGCTGCTGGTATATCTCTTCCTGCCCGTGACCCGCATCATCACTGCTTCCGCTACGAAGCGGCAGGTGGAATACGTTCTCTTTGCATGGTTTCTCACCGGTATCCTCTATCCCACCCTGAAACCCTTCTGGCCCTTCAATCTCCTTTACGGCATCCCCGGTCAGTGGCTGATGAATATGAGCTATGCTGCCATCGGTTATGGCCTTCTAGGCTGGTATCTGCGCCGCTGGCCTCTGGAAAAGAAGTGGAATCGCCTCCTCTGCATCGGAGGCCTTGCCGTGCTGCTGGGTCTGACCTGGCTCTTTTCCGTCAGGCAGGGGAGTACCTACTCCGGCTTCTTCGAGGGGATGAGCGTGGGACCTGCCCTGTTGGCGAGCGGCATGTTCGGCCTCTGCTGCGCTGCGAAAGAGCCGGGTCCGAAGCTGCGCAGGCTGGTTTCCGGCATTTCCAAGGGCTCCCTGTGCATCTACATCGTACATGCCTTTTTTCTGGAATGGCTGCCCTCGGTGAATGCCTTCCCGGGGATCCCCACCTTTGTTTCCGTGCCGGTGATTTCCCTCTGTAACCTCCTCTGCTGCTGTGTGATCTACCTGGTCCTGTCCCGCATCCCGGTGGTGCGCAAGTGGCTGGTCTGAGGAAAACGCAAATCAGAATGAAAAATTGCCCCGTAGACAAGCGTCTATGGGGCAATTCCTTTTACAGTATGTGGTGTTATTCCTCTTCGTCTTCGAGGGGCAGGAGCCGCACTTCCAGCTTTTCCACGCGCATGGCTTCCGCCTCCGTCACCAGGACTTCAAAGCGGTCCCAGCAGAAGCGGTCGCCCGCCTCAGGGAAGCGGTCCAGCTTTTCAACGGCCCAGCCGCCCATGGTGGTGTAGGCGCTTTCGAAGTCGGCGGGCTCGTAGCCGATGGCGTCAAAGAAATCGTAGATGTTCGTGCCGCCGTCTACCTGATAGACATCGTCTGCCTGCTGCACCACGTCCAGTTCCACATCGTCGCTTTCGTCGAAGATGTCGCCCACGATCTCTTCCAGGATATCCTCCAGGGTGAGGATACCCATGGTGCCGCCAAACTCGTCCACCACGATGGCCATCATCAGGTGCTTTTTGCGGAACTCGGACAGGATGGAGGAAATATTGCGGGTCTTATGGACATAGACGGGGGGAGAGAGCAGCTCTTCCAGCAGGATGCTTTCCAGCGGCTGGGAAGCGGCAGCCTTCAGCAGCTTCTTGGTAGGCAGGATGCCCAGAATGTTATCCACCGTCTCCCGGTATACGGGGATGCGGGAATAGCCGATGAGGTCGGGGTCGTGCATCAGCTCGCGCAGGTCGTCCTCAATATCGAAAGCGGAAACGTCCACCCGGGGGGTATAAATATCCTCGGCAGTCACGTCGCTGAATTCGATGGCGGACTTGATGAGTTCGCTTTCCTGCTCGGTAAAGACGCCCTCTTCTTCGATGGTCTCCAGAATGTCCACCAGTTCTTCGTCCGTCACTTCCGGCTCGTGTTCCTTGGGTGTCCAGACGGTGTCCAGCTTTTCCACCAGCTTGCTCACCAGGAACACCACGGGGGTGAAAAGGAACATGAAGAAGCGCAGGGGACGCACATAGAGGGTGACCAGGCGGTCCGCCTGACTGGTGCCGGCGATCTTGGGAAGGATCTCCCCGAAGACCAGCAGGATCAGGGTACATACGATGGGTGCCGCCGTTTCGCCTTTTGCGCCGTAAATGCCCGTCAGCAGCACGGTCATGCCCGAGGAGAAGGCGATATTGACCAGATTGTTGCCCACCAGAACGGTGGAGAGGAAGCGGGAGAAACGCTCGGAGATCCAGATGGCGCCGGCTGCCAGCTTGTTTCCGCCCTCCGCGGACTTCTGCAGGCGCAGCTTGTTGGCGGTTGCATAGGCGATCTCACTGCTGGAGAAGAAGGCTGAGCAGCCCACCAGGAGGACCATGAGGATGGCAAGAATCGTCATGCCTGGGCCTCCTTTCCGTCGGAGGCATCGTCCTCGTCGTAAATCTCGCCCACCAGTTCCTCCAGAATATCCTCCATGGTCACAAAGCCAAGGGCTCTGCCCTCGGCGTCCACCACGATGGACATATGGGTACGCCGCCGTCCGAGCCCTTCAAAGAGCTCATCCAGCTTGGTTTCGGGAGAGACATTGTATGGCAGCTTCATCAGAGCGCCGATATCCACTTCCGCATTGTTCAGGATGCGCCAGAGACAGTCCCGGGCACCCAGAACACCCACGATCCGGTCGGGCGTTCCCGCATAGACCGGCAGGCGGGAGTATTTCTGCTCCAGGATCAGGCTGCGGAGCATGTCCACATCCTCGGAAATGGAGACACAGACCATTCTCGACAGGGGGGTCATCACTTCGCCGGCGCTGATATCGCTGAATTCCACGGCGGATTTGATCAGCTCCGTTTCAGAAGCTTCCATCAGGCCTTCCTCCTGAATGTTGTCGATGATGGTGGTGAACTCGTCTTCTGTGATGCTGGGGAGTTCTTCCGGTTTGGGCAGCAGCCGCTTCAGCACCCAGCCGAGACCGGAAAAGAATGCAGTCACCGGCGTCAGCAGGATCATGAGCAGGGACAGGGGCCCCGCGCAGACCAGTGCATAAGCGTCGCTGTTGGCCCGTGCAAAGTTCTTGGGGATGGTCTCGGCAAAGAGGAAGATCAGCAGCGTCAGCACCACGGTGGATACCACGGCGCCCACGGTGCCCATCCACTTGATGAACAGCACGGCCGCAAAGGAAGAAGCGAAAACGTAGCAGACGTTGGTACCGATCAGGATGGTGGTCAGAGCTTTGTCAAAGCGGTCGAGCACATAGACCACGCGCTTTGCTCTGCCGTCGCCCTCCTCCGCACGCTTGTGCATGCGCAGCCTGTTGCAGTAGGAGAGGGCGGTTTCGCTGCCGGCAAAAGAGCCGCCGATCAAAATCAGCACCAGGATCAATATACTTCGGGGTATGTCTTCCATAAAAGGAACTCAACTCCAGTCTCTGCGGTAACGCCGGAAGGCTGCGTCCGCACACAAAAATTTTCACTATTCTATCATGCAATGGCGTTTTATGCAATATCCGGGGTCAAAAAAGCCTCAGAGCTCAAAGGCATCCGGGTCCAGATCGTCCGTTTTGGGCGGCAGAGGCTGCTCCGGCGTCCGGCGCAGGGGGTCATAGGAAAACGCGGCGCACTTTTCCCAGCTGCGCATGATGCCCCGGCGCAGACAGATCACCGTCCCCTCCTCGGCGGGGCGGGAATGACGGCAGTAGCCGCAGGCGGGGTCTATTTTCTTGCGAAAGAGCATACTGGTACCTCCCATCTTTCTGCCATTATAGTACAGCTTTCCTCCTTTTTCTATACCTTTTTGCAATTACTGCCGCGGCAAAGAGGAGCAGGAAGTGGAGGGGAAGCAGGGCGGGGCAGCAGTACAGAAGGCCGAAGCTCAGGGCACTCACTGCGCCGTGGAGCAGGCGGCAGGGAAGCCAGCGGCGGGTACGCAGCCCGGCTTCCGCGGCGATGCCCTGCACCTGAAAGCACACGCAAAGCCCGCCGAAGCCCAGCAGCAAAGCGCTGAGGGCGGCAGTGCGGGCGCTGAAGCCCCGGAGCAGCAGAATCCCTCCGGTGAGTTCCAGCATGCCCCGAAGCAGCGCCCCCTCCGGGAGAAAACGGGCCATGACAGTGAAAAACACCACATAGGCACACACCTGCAGGACGCTGACGGCGCCCTGCCACAGGGCGGAGCAGAAGGCTTCGCCAAAACCCGATGCGCGGCCGGTCCCTTCCGGAACGCGGTTGACGGAGGATACTGTCCGCCCCCAGCCCAGCAGCAGGGCCAGCCACAGGGAACTGAGCAGCTGCAGGCCGTAGCACAGTGCGGCCGGGAAGACGCCCTCAAAAACCCTGCCACCCAGAATACCGAAAACGAAGGCGGGGCTGCAGCCGCAGGATACGATGAGCAGCCGCTCTGCTTCCTCCCGGCTGCAGGCACCCTGTCTGTAGAGCTGGGCGCTGAGGGCGGCACCCAGAGGGTAGCCGCCCACAAGCCCCAGAAACAGAGCGCCCGCGCAGCTTCCGGGCAGGCCGAAGAGGCGGTGGAAGCGCGTGCCGCTTCCGCTCCGCTGAAGGGCACGGCTCCGCTGCAGCAGCAGTTTTGTCAGTACGAAGAAGGGAAAGAGCGCGGGGATCACCGATTTCAGGCAGGTTTCCACCCCCTCCAGCGCCGCCCCGGCGGCGATTTGCGGGCGCAGTGCCAGGAGCAGAAAGGCTGCCAGGATCAGGGCACATTCCAGCAGGGGATACAGCTTGATTTTTTGCATAAACCGGCCTCCAGACCTGTAAAATCTAGGGAAACGCCCCCAGCCTGCCGGGCTGCGGGCGTCTTTGCCTCATTCTATGTATCCGAGAAGGAGGATAGAGATGTTTCAGGGAAAAAAGCCTTTGCAGGCTGCTGCGGCAGCGCTGCGTATGCCGCTGGAATATGCCGCCGGGCTGCCCCGGGTGACGCTGACGGGACTCAGCAGCGTCCGGGTGGAGCAGCACCGGGGCCTTGCGGCCTATGGAACGGAACTGGTGGTGGTGCGGGGCCGCGGCGCCGAGATCCACATTAAGGGGAGCGGCCTGCTGCTGGAGGCCATGAGTGTGGAGCAGCTCACGCTGCGGGGGAAAATCTCCGCCGTGGAGCTGGTGTACTGAGTGGGCAGGGGAATTTATGCCTGGGGCGAAGGGGTGCTGCTGCAGCTCCGGGGCGAGGGACGGGAAGCGCTGCTCAATGCCATGACCCTGCAGGACATTCCCTTCCGCCGCGCCCGGCTGGGGGAGGAAGGCAGCCTCCGCCTGCGCATCCGGGGCAGAGACCTGGAACGTGCGGAGGCCCTGGCGGAGGAAGCGGGGCTGGAAGTCAGCATCCTGCGCCGCCGGGGTCCGGGGAACCTCCTTTGGGGCGTGCGCAGCCGCTGGCTGCTGCTGAGTCTGCCGCTGCTGCTCATGCTGGCGGTGTTCCGGCTGTCGGACTATATCTGGGAGCTGGATGTGGTGGGAAATCAGCGCCTGAGCCGCGGTGAAATCCTGGAAGCGCTGGAGCAGGAAGGCGTGGGCATCGGCACAAACGGCCTGCATATCGACAACGAACTCCTTCGCAGCCGCATGCAGGAGCGGCTGGGGGACCTCATTTGGTTTACCCTGCATGTCAGCGGCAGCAGGGCGGTGGCCCAGGTGCGGGAGCGCCGCCTGCCTCCGGAGGTGGTGGATGAAAAGCAGCTGACGGACATTGTGGCCGCAAAAACCGGGCAGCTGGAAAAGCTCAGCGTGCTGGAAGGAAAGGCGCTGGTGAAGCCTGGGCAGCTGGTGTTGGAGGGGCAGACCCTCATCAGCGGCAGTATGAGCGATCTGCAGGGGGAAGGGCGCAATGTCCATGCCCTGGGGGAAGCATGGGCCCGCACCTGGTATGAAATGACCCTCTGCATGCCCCTGACTGCGGAGGAAAAGCATTATACCGGGGAAGAACGGGTAAAAATCGCCCTGAAAATCTGTAATTTCCGCTTCAATTTTTACGGTGACAGTGGAATTTCCTATGAAAGATATGATAAAATGACAGAAGAACTGCGCCCGGCGATCCTGGGCCTTGCGCTGCCCGTGGCGGTGGTGCAGAGCCGCTGCCTTGCCTATGAGGTGAAACGCGTGCCGCTGGAGCGGCAGTGGGTGCAGAGCCTGCTGGAAGCGCGCCTGCTGGACCTGGTCCGGGAGGCTGCGGACGGGTCGGAACTGACCCAGACTTATTTTGAAACCCGGGAGGCGGAGGGGCTGCTGTATGTGACCCTGCGCGCCGAATGCCTGGAACAGATCGGCCGCTGAAGGCCGCACTATACAAAAGAGAGTGATTCCATGACAGAACGTATCATTGCCATTGACCGGCTTGAAACGCTGGTGACCGTGTTCGGTTCCTTTGACGAGAATCTCCGGCTGCTGGAAACGGAACTGGGGGTGCGCATCACAGACCGGGATTCCAACCTCCATATCACGGGTCCCGAGGAGCAGACCGCCTATGCCGAGCAGGCCATCGAAGGGCTGCTGCGCCTTGCCGCCCGGGGAGAGCAGATCACTACCCAGAACGTGCGCTATGCCCTGAAGCTGGCCATGGAGGGCAGGGCCGACAAGATCGCCCAGCTGGCGGAGGATGTGGTGTGCATTACCGCCAAGGGAAAGCCCATCAAGGCCAAGACCCTGGGCCAGCGGAGCTATGTGGACGCCATCCGCCAGAACACCGTGACCCTTGCGGTGGGCCCTGCCGGTACGGGCAAGACCTATCTGGCTGTGGCCTGCGCGGTGACCGCATTCCGCAACAAGGAAGTCAACCGTATCATCCTCACCCGGCCCGCGGTGGAAGCGGGGGAGAAGCTGGGCTTTTTACCCGGTGACCTGCAGAACAAGGTGGACCCCTACCTGCGGCCCCTGTACGATGCCCTCTTTGACATGCTGGGTGCGGAGACCTTCCAGACCTATCTGGAAAAGGGGAACATTGAGGTGGCGCCCCTGGCCTATATGCGCGGCCGCACCCTGGACGATTCCTTCATCATTCTGGATGAAGCGCAGAACACCTCCCGGGAGCAGATGAAGATGTTCCTCACCCGCATCGGTTTTGGCTCCAAGGCGGTCATCACCGGCGACGTGACCCAGGTGGACCTGCCCCGGGACAAGATCAGCGGTCTGAAGGAAGTGATGAATGTCCTGCGGGATATCGATGGCATCGAGACCTGCCGCCTTACCGGAGAAGACGTGGTGCGCCACGCGCTGGTGCAGAAGATCATCGAAGCCTACGAGCGCTTTGAAAAGTATCAGCAGCCCCGGGAGAACCCATCCCAGCGACGGAGGAGAAACGGATGAGGGCCCGGCACAGGATCCTGGTGAGCAGGGAAGCACCCTGCCCCTTCTGGGCCAGAAGGCTGGTGATGCGCAGCATCCGCGCCGCCCTTATGGCGGAGGGGGTGGATGTGCCCTGCGAGGTGAATGTGCTGTTCACCGATGATGCCGGCATCCGGGAGCTGAATCGGCAGCTGCGGGAGGTGGACGCTCCCACGGATGTGTTGAGTTTCCCTGCCTTTTCCTTCGTGCCCGGAGCATTTGACCCGGAGGAGGGGGAGTTTGACCCGGAGAGCGGGCGGCTGCCCCTGGGCGATATGGCCCTGAATATGAACCGCATCTTCTCCCAAGGGGAGGAGTACGGCCACGGCCCCCGGCGGGAGACCGCTTATCTGACGGTACACAGCGTGCTGCATCTCCTGGGCTACGACCATCTGGACGAGGGCCCCATGAAGAAGCAGATGCGGCAGCGAGAAGAAGCTATCATAAAGGAACAAAAGCTATGAAGATTGAACGCACCGGAGTATATACCATCGCAGGCCGCCCCAATGTGGGCAAGAGCACGCTGGCAAACCGCATTGCCGGGGAAAAGATCGCCATCGTCAGCAATAAGCCCCAGACCACCCGGAACCGCATTTACGCGGTCTGCGCCCGGGGGGATGCCCAGCTGGTATTTCTGGATACCCCGGGCTATCACAAGCCCAAGAATGCCCTGGGCGAATATATGGTCAAGGTGGTCAAGGACAGCGTGGCCGATGGGATGGACGCAGTCCTGCTGATGGTGGAACCCATTGCCAACATCGGCAAGCAGGAAGAAGCCATCATTGAGATGATCCGTGCTTCCGGCTCTCCCGGCATCCTCGCCATCAACAAGTGCGACACCGTGCCCAAGCCGGAGCTGCTGGCGGTGATCGAGACCTATGCTGCCGCCTTTGACTTTGCCCAGATCGTGCCCATCTCCGCCAGGACCGGGGAAGGGGTGGAGCAGCTGCTGAAGCTGCTGGCGGATTATGCCAAGCCCGGCCCCCAGCTCTTCCCCGATGATATGGTCACCGACCAGCCCGACCGGCAGATCGTGGCGGAGATCGTCCGGGAAAAGCTGCTCTACTGCTTGCAGCAGGAGATCCCCCACGGTACGGCGGTGGAGATCACCAAATTCTCCGAGCGGGACGATGAGGTCATCGAACTGGATGTGACCATCTATTGCGAAAAAGAGGGCCACAAGCGCATCATCATCGGAAAGGGCGGCAGCATGCTGAAGAAGATCGGTGAAATGGCCCGCAAGGATGTGGAGCGCTATATGGGCACCAAGGTGTATATGCAGAGCTGGGTCAAGGTGAAGGAGAACTGGCGCGACAGCGATTTCCTGCTGCGCAACTTCGGCTATCATGACTGAGCTGGTCCTGAAGGGACTGGTGCTGCGCACGGCAGATTACAAGGAGAGCAGCAAGATCCTCACGGTGCTGACGGATAGCCGGGGAAAGATCACCGTTTCCGCGAAAGGCGCCATCCGGGCCAAAAGCCGCATCGCCGCCGCCTGTCAGCCCTTTGCCTTTTCGGAAATGAGCCTGACGGAGAGCCGCGACCGCTATTACCTCAACGCGGCGAGCACCATCGAGTTGTTTACCGGCCTGACGGCGGATCTGGGTAACTATGCCCTGGGCTGCTATTTTCTGGAGCTGCTGGATGCCGCCTGCCCGGAAACGGCGGAGGAGCCGGAAGCTCTGAGCCTCGGGCTGAATGCCCTGTGGCTGCTGGCGGAGGGAAAGAAAGCCCCCGCGCTGATGAAAAGTGCCTTTGAGCTGCGCCTGATGTCCCTGCTGGGCTATCGGCCGGAGCTGGAGCACTGCGCGGCCTGCGGGGAAGTAATGCCCGAAGAGCCGGTTGTGGATCTGCGGGGCGGAGCCCTCTTCTGCCGGGACTGCAGCCGGGAGCATGCCCTGCGCCCCCAGAGCATGGACGCAGCCTCCCTTGCGGCGGCAAGGCACATCGTCATGGCGGAGCATGCCCGGGTCTTTGCCTTCGCCCTGGCGGAAAAGCCCCTGCGGCGGCTTGAGGCTGTGGCGGAGGGCTATGTGCACGAGCAGCTGGAGCGCAGATTTCATACGCTGGATTACTACAAAAGCCTGAGATAAGGACAGATCATGGAAGAATTATACGCAAAATCTCTGCGGACGCTGGAACTGCCCGCCATTCTTCGGATGCTCGGGGAAGAGACCGTTTGTCAGAGTGCCCGGGAAGCGGCACAGATGCTGCAGCCCACAGACATTTATACGGAAGCCCAGGAACGCCTGCGGGAGACCTCCGACGCCAAGCGGCTCATTTCCCTGAAGGGCACCGCCCCGCTGACGGATATCCGGGAGGTGACGGGCTCCCTGGCCCGCGCCCGGCTGGGGGGCATGCTCAACACCCGGGAACTGCTGGAGATCGCCGGTGTGCTGCGGGCGGCCCGGCAGATGAAGGCCTGGGCACCGGAGAATGCCGGAAGCCTGACGGGGCTTTTCGGCAGCCTCATTGCCAACAAGTTTCTGGAAGAAAAGATCAGCCTTTCCATTGTGGGAGAGGATGAAATTGCCGACGCTGCCAGCTCGGAGCTTGCCTCCATCCGGCGGCACATGCGGGCGGCCAACGCCCGTATCCGGGACGTGCTGAACAAGTTCATCACATCCCCCACTTATGCGAAGATCCTGCAGGACCCCATCATCACCCAGCGCTCGGACCGCTTCGTGATTCCCGTGAAGGCGGAGCACAAAGGATCCATCAACGGCCTCGTTCACGATGTGAGCTCCAGCGGGCAGACTCTGTTCATCGAGCCCATGCAGGTGGTGCAGGCCAACAACGAAATCCGGGAGCTGCAGGCCAAGGAAAAGAAGGAAATTGAGCGTATTCTCATGGAGCTCAGCGGCGATGCCGCTTCCTTTGAGGAGGACATCGTCTGCGATTTCCATGTGCTGGAGAAGCTGGACCTGATTTTTGCCAAGGCACGGCTGAGCTACCGCATGAAGGCGGACGAGCCCATCCTGTCCCGCAGCTGCGCGGTGGACCTGAAGCGGGCGCGGCATCCCCTGATCGAAGCAGACAAAGCGGTGCCCATCCACATTGCCGTGGGGGGCGAGTTTGATACGCTGGTCATCACCGGCCCCAACACCGGCGGCAAGACCGTCAGCCTGAAGACCGTGGGCCTTCTCTGCGTCATGGCTGCCTGCGGCCTGCACATTCCGGCGGACAGCGGCAGCAGCGTGCCGGTGCTGAAAAAGGTGCTGGCGGACATCGGCGATGAGCAGAGCATCGAGCAGTCCCTTTCCACTTTCTCCTCCCACATGCGCAACATCGTGGGTATGCTGCAGGAGGCAGAGGAGGGCGTCCTCATGCTCTTTGACGAGCTGGGGGCGGGCACCGATCCCGTGGAGGGGGCGGCGCTTGCGGAGGCGATCTTGGAGGAGGTACGGGAAAGAGGTGCGCTTTCGGCTTCTACCACTCACTATGCCGAATTAAAGGTGTATGCCCTTGAAACCGAGGGTGTGCAGAACGCCTCTTGTGAATTTGACGTGCAGACTCTGCGTCCGACCTACCGTCTTATCGTCGGTATGCCCGGTAAATCCAATGCCTTCGCTATTTCTGAAAAGCTTGGCCTTTCGGATAAGATCGTACGCCGTGCCGATGCGCTCCTTTCGGGCGATACCAAGCGCTTTGAAACGGTTATCGAGCAGTTGGAAGAATCGCGCTCGGCCATGGAACGGGATCGGGAAGAGGCGGCCAGAGCCCGCCGCGAATACGAGGCCTTCCGCATGGAGGCAGAGCGCAAGCTGAAAGAAAAGACCTCCGCCTCCGAAAAGGAGATCGAGGTCTCGCTTCGCCGCGCACGCGAGCTTTTGGACAGTGCCCGCGCGGGGAGTGAGTATATTTTTAAAGAGCTGGATGCCGTTCGTAAGAAGCAGGACCACGCCCGCTTCGCCGAAGAGCTCGGCAAGGCCAAGGAGGCTGTGCGTGAACGCTTGCGCGAGGGAAACGCGCTTTACGATAAAGCCGAATTCCGTGAGATCTCGCTGGATGATGAATATACGCTTCCAAGGGATCTTCGTATAGGGGATCGCGTGTATCTCGTGGATTACCGTCAAGAGGGCGAAGTGACCGCCCTTGCCGATAAAAGCGGCCGTGTCGGCGTAAAGGCCGGGATCCTAAAGGCCAAGGTTCC
>JAZSQG010000368.1:0-23368 GCA_045537855.1 Oscillospiraceae bacterium | reverse complement strand
GTTTCGGCTTGCGTCCGCGTTCCTCGTCGTGGCACTTCTTGCACAACAGCTCAAGGTTTGCCCAGTTCAGTGCCACCTTCGGATCGTCTACGTTCTCATCTGTCAGCTGGATCTTGTGGTGAACCTCCAGCGGTTGCGCCTTGCTTCCCGCTTCGATCACGCCACGCTTCAGGCAGCGCTCGCACAGGTTCCCCTTTGACGCGGCGAACGCCTTCCGGCACTTCCGCCACCGCCAGGAAACATAGAACGCTTCGACCGCCGGATCTTTGTTCATCTTTCAGATCTCCATGCTATATGCTATCACAGAAAAAGGTGACACTATGTGACATCTTTTAACACTCTGCCGCGTTGATCTCGCTCTCGCCCTGCTTCAGGAACCGGATCACCTGCCGGTCTGAATAGTTCAGCGTTTCGCAGATCTCCCTGATCTTGCACCCTCGTATATATCGCATGTGAATAGAGACCCGAACCATCGGATTACTGATCACCTTCATGGCCTTCTCCAGTTCTGTCGCCCTGGTGTTCAGCTCCTCACAGATCCCGATGTAGGCCTCCTTGATGGTTGCGATCTCCACGATGATTGCTTCCATCCGGTTCCCGGTGCTTCCGCTCCTGGGCATCCCGGTGATCGTTGTCGTGGACTTCGTCGCCCTGGCCTCCATCTTGATGATCCGCCAGCCCAGTTCGTTCTTCTGCTGGTTCAGCTGCCTGATCCTCTGAAAGTCTACCATCTTCGTCCCTCCTCGTCGTTCGGTTCTATTCGCCGCAGCACCGCCCGGATATACACGCCTGGCACATAATCTGAAAACCTAACCACCGGCTCCTCCGTCATCACATAGCCCGGATACAGCTTTTCCATCACGGCCTTCGCCTCGTTCTTGAAGTCGTACGCGATCCGCCGCACCCGGCTGTTGGGCATCTTCGCGTCCCGGCTCCGCTGCACCGGTTTCACCAGGTTCTTACTGGCCCGCCATCTTCTCGCGCCCTTCGTTTCCTTCCGGTCCTGTATCTGCTTTGCGAAGTATGTTGCGATCGCCGCCAGGCCCTCACTGCCAGGCTGCATCCGGTCTACGTTTGCGAATCCCTTCCCCCACAACTGCTCAAGCTCGTCCCGGCTGATCCCGCCGTTCATGAAAATATGGATGTGCGGCCGCTTCCCGCTGTACCCGGCCGCCGGCATCTCATCCCCGCCGATGACCGCCCAGTATTTCAGCTCCGGCAGCCCCAGGTTCTTCCTCCGCCGTTTCACCCGGTCTGTAAAGTTCCTCAGATCCTTGTCCACCCGGTCCTGTGCCGGCGGTTCTCCGTTGTATGTCAGCGCCAGTGCCACGTCTCTCTTGCCAAAGTTCGCCTCCACGATCTGGATGGCCCGCAGTATGCTCCTGTCCCTGTTCGCCTTCTTCTGCGCGTCCGGCGTTCCGTTCCCCGTCCTGGCCTTCCGGAGCATGGTCTTCACGCCCCGCCCGAACACCGGGAACACCTCCGCGTCGATCCTGGGCCCGCTCACGGTGGTCCTCCGCCGGTACCCCATCGTCCCCACCGGGATGAAACACGGCTCGGCCAGGAACCCGCCGTCATCCGTTCTCACGTTGTTGAACAGGTCCTCAAATTCCCACGCCATGCTCGTGCCTCCTCCCTTCTTGTCTTCCGGTGGAGCACGGTGGCACCAGCTCGCTGCGCTCGCCGGTTCCCCCGTGACCCCCTCCGTCCTCAGTAATCATCATCAGGATCAGAACGATGGAAGTCTGTACTTTTGGATCTGGAAGTCTTCCCCTGCTCAGATCCTCCGGTACGTGATTTGTTAATACTCATTACAAGCCCCGCAATCGGGAACCCGTCCCCGTGTTCGCGGCCCTGTCGGCCGCCGGGTGTATATAATAGGAAAACGGTGCCAGCTTCCGGAATCGAACCGGAACGCTGCTGGCGGCTCACCAATCATCCGCAGCTGCTGAACCATCACCTGCATGATGCGGGCCGCCTGGCCCGCGTGATGTTTATTGCCAGAACTCTTTATGCCGTTCCGGGTGCAGAAACCTCCGCCCGTGCTGGTCCAGCGGCTTCTTCGGCCTGGCAGCAGCTGCGGCCTGGTCCTTCTGCGTCTTCTTCTGCCGGCTGTACGCCGCCGATCCCTTTTTGTAGATCTTCATGCTTTCACCTCCCTTTTCGCTCCCCACCGGAATCCGAAGTCGGAACGCTTGATCTTGCACTTCGGTTCTCCGTCCTTCCAGAACACAATGCCCTCGATATAGTTGCCTTGCAGATAATCTCGGATGCCTTCAAATGTACGAGGAACATCAATCACCGTCATTCCATGACGGACAAGAAAATCGTATCTGAGCTGATACGGATTGCCGTTGAAATGCGGCCCAATGGCTTCATAGGTTCCGTCCTCAAATTCAACATTCGTGTTGTTCTTTGCCTCGATGAACCATCTGTCAGCCGGATTTTTTTCGTCAACCGCAACCCAATGTGGCCAGTGCCCGGTCACAGGATCAGGATCGTCACACGGGATCGCACCCACTGGCGGCTTCTTGCCTTTCTTCGCATCGTACCGCTTGTAGAATTTCCCCTCGATAATGGCACAGCAAGCACCGTCAATCTTTTCTGTTGCGATGCCTTCCCCATCAAGCACCCACCGGAATTCCTCGGAAGTCAGTTCCGGTTTAATGTCCTTGATCCCATGCCCTTCAAACTCTCTTACAAACAGCGTTTTGATCTTTTTCATACTTCGCCGTCCTCCTTTAGTGAATCAGTATTGGAGCGAGTACTGGCACTCAGCCCCACGCAACACACGCCCGTTATCCAACCTGATAAGAGTTTCAAAAGGCTCTTCTGCATCATCCCGTATAATCGTCCCGTCAACTGTTTTGCTCGTATCGTAATGGAAGCACACCTTAACTCGTTGATTTACATGCCCTGTTTGCTTCGGGAAGTTGTATTTGTCTATTGTTTTGACACATCCCATCTTCTCTATCCGCTCCTTTAACGAACTAATCCATCTTTGCCCCACAATTCGGACAATATTTCGCACCTGTCATGTCCAACTTGTAATATCCACCGAATCCGTCCGGCGTGTTGATAACGGTTTCGCAAGCAGAACACATCGAATACTCATGCCCCGTTTTATCTGCTTTCTGAATCCATGTTCCATCAGCCGTTTTTTTCAATTGTTCGATTTCTGCCTGTTGGGATTTCATTACTTCAAGTGCATCACGCAAAAGGTTTTCCATGCAATCCTCGGTTGCATCATCCGCAACATGAGGACACAACATAAAGCAGGCATCCGGTATATGACATATACAACCTTCTACGATGTCGATTATCTTTTTTGCATCAGCCATCCTTGTCACCGTCTTTGTATAACACATCGAATATGTTTTTTAAGGTTTCATTCATCAGAAACCGTCCGCACGCAAATACTTTTGCCGACGGGTTTTTCTTATACAAATTGCACGTTTCTCTGCGCTGACAATCGTTGCAGATTCCTGTTTCATTTTTCATTCCCGTCACCTTCCTCGTCATCCTCGACAATGTATCCGTACCACCGTTTTGTCATTCCCCGTCACCGTCCTTTGGCGAAAAACACTCCGCAAGTCTCGCTTTGCTTATCTCTATCCAATTTCCGAGCGGTTCTTGTTCAAGATGAACTTCGCAACCGAGATAGTTAGCACTTGTCCTACGGAAAATGTCACCTTTCCGCACATAGCATTTCTTATCTTCGTGCTCATGCCCGTCCTCATCGAAATACGGCAATACAAAGCTCTTTGTGCATCTGTAAAAGGTAAAACCTTTACTTTCCTCACTTGCCATCTGTTTCGCTATCCTCCTATTTAGTGATCTCCCGCAGCTGGCCCGCGATTGGATTGAAGAGCCACAGATCTCCGCCGACCACGTGGGCCACCGCCTGGGCCTTTTCCTTTTCCCTGGTCTTCCAGGCGTCGTACGGTGATCCGCTCCATCTCAGCTCCGTGCTGTACGGGATGCGGCCCACCAGGAATTCCGCACCCCGTTTGATGATCAGCACCGTGCAGCGTCTGATGTCACTCTTCATCTTCAGCTCCCAGCATCTTCCGGATCTGTCTCCGCAGTTTCATGATGCCCACGTTCTCCGCGGCCACGGTCGAGTTCTGGAGCATGGCGGCCTTCACGCCTGATGAACTCATCGTGATGAGCCTATGATCTTTCTGGCAGTCCAGTGCGGCCTTGTCCACAATCCGAAGGAGGTCTTCCCGTAAGTACAGGTGGAGAAATTGCTTCATGAACTGCTCGCCTGTCTGGACGGATTTCGCTTCTATTTTTCCCGGGCTGTCCTGTTCCTCGAACGTTTGCGACTCCGCCAGCTCTGCCGGCGTCACGTGCGCGATGCACTGGACCGGCTCCAGATCCTCTTCCGGTTCCCATGCTCTCATCCTGGTGCTGATCGGGTCCGGACATTCATCGCATGGTGGTTCATGTGACGTTTTTCCCTTGTGCTTGCAGTTTCCACACTCATGCATTATCTCCGGCACCTGGTCCACCTTTTCCACCTGCGCCGAATACTTCCGCGGCCGTCCGGTCTGCTCCGGCGGTCCCTTCGGCAGATCCTTCAGTGGCTTCAGCACCTCCGCCAGCTCCGGCATCTTCGTCTCGCAATAATGCCGTACCGCGTTGTACGCTTCCCAGGGGTTCTTGTAGCCCTCCGCCTTCATGTACTCAATCACGCTGCCGCCGTTTTTGATTTCCTTCGCCAGGGCCTTCGCCAGCACCGCCCGGCTGACCGGTTCCTTCGGTGCCTGTGCTTCGGTCTCCGCGGATGCCGGCTTCTTCTGCTTCGGTTCGTGCTTCGCGTCCCATTCCCTCATGCACTTATAGGAGCAGAACCACTTCGTCCGCTGGCCTGTCTTCCGGCGCTTGTAGGCCCATTCCTCGCCGGCGTACAGATCTTTCCCGCACACCGCGCACTTCTTCTCTTTCGGGTCTCTCGATTCAGGCATTCTCTTCCTCCTCCGCGTAGCAGTCCAGCGTCCCGTCCAGGTATGCTCTCTCGTCATCGCTGATCTTGTACCCGAAGTCCTCCAGCCACTCGTACCCGGTGATCATCGCCAGGTTCCGGCAGTATTTCGGCTTTTCGCTCCGGCCCCACCGGGTTTGGATGCTGTCCTCTTCGTCGAAGAACAGGCTCCCCATGATTTCGGCGTACAGCGTCGGCGCCTCGTTGATCTCCACCCGAATCCATTTCAGGTCCAGGTCGGTCTCCGTGTGCCCTTCCGGCAACTTATCCAGCTCTTCGTCCTCGTAATCCGGCAGGATGTTGCCCATCCATTCAGTCGCGCCATTCGTCACCGTCAGCGCCTGGATCATCCACTCCAGGGCCTTCCGGCTGTCCTTCTGCTTCACGGTCAGTTCCGCGATGAAGCTGTCCCGGCTCTCCCTCGCGTGGTTCTCAATCTCTTCCAGCTTCGTCCAGGCCGTCTGCGCCTCGTCGAGCCGCTTCTGCTTCTCGATCTCCTCCGCGGTATGATCTTCCTCTGGCTCCTCCGTCTGCCGCTTCTCAGCCCAGAACTTCACACGAGAATAGTCCTTATAGAAGTACACCTGCCGCTCTCCCGCCGGATCCTTCGGCAGTACGTTCTGCCCGGCTTCGTAGTTTGCCAGTATGATCCCGGTCTCAAACGGAAGATACTCGCACGTCTTCCAGAAGTCGCTCATCCCGGCCGTGCTCTTCTCGATGTACCCAGCCTGCAGCAGGATCTCCCGGATCAGCTGATAGTTTTCCTCCCTCTTCTGCTCCGTGATCGCATCGTCAACCTTCCATTTAAAGCTGGACTTCCCGGCCTCTTTCAGCAGTTCGTTCCGCTTGTCCAGGTCGCGGATCTTCGCCAGCTTGTCCAGGTCGTCCATCGTCAGCTGCGCCCCGACCTTCTTCAGGGTTTCCTGGTCCAGTTCGGCCATCTTCACCCGGCGTTTGACTGTGCTCCGGCTGAAGCCGGTCATGTCGCTGATCTCCGCCTCCGTCAGTCCCAGGTCCATCATCATCTGGAAGCCCTGTGCCTGCTCGTATATCGTCAGGTCGGCCCGCTGCATGTTCTCCATCAGCATGGTGCTGATCTGCGTTTTCAGATCCATTTCGCTGATCACGCACGGCAGCTCTTCCAGCCCGGCCAGCTTCGCCGCTTCCATCCGGCGGTTGCCGATCACTACGCTGTACATCCCCGGCAGGCCCTCCGCCGGCACTACCGTCAGGTTCTGCATCACTCCGTTTTTCCGGATGCTCTCCGCCAGCTCGCTCAGGTCTCCCAAGTCCTTCCGCGGGTTCTCCGGGTGGTGCTCCAGCCGCTCCACCGGTATCATCACAATCTCTGTCATTTGCTTTTATCCTTTCTGTTCTTCCTGCCGCTGACATGCCCAGCTGCAGAACCATATCGTTTTGCCTTTTCTGTTCTTCTTGTAGAGCCACCCGGCGCCCGGATGGATAATGAACTGCTTCCCGCACACCGCGCACTTCCGGGAGGCCTTCAGCGGTTCATGCTTCATCATTCTCGCTTTCCGCCCTCCGGTCCGATCACCCGCAGGATCTGGCCCAGGTAGTCGTTCGTTTTGTCAATCTTGGAGCACGCCGTCGCTATCCATGCGGCCAGCGCTGCGATGTTCCTGTTCGTGTTCTCGATCTCTTCGCGCAGTGTCTTGTCCAGTGCGTCAAACCGCCCCGCCAGGAATCGCATCATCTTCACCTGATCGCTCATCTCCGCGGGCTTCTCCGGCTGCAGGTCCATGCCAATCTGGCCTGGCAGTTCCTCGTTCACCTTCACCTGGTATTCCACGCCGCCCTGGAGTTCCAGCTGCTCCGGCTCCCGCTTTTCCTCCGGCGCCTCCGCCGTCTTCCGCCGGGCTTCCGTGTTCTTCACAAACGTGTCGTAATCAAATCCGGCCTTCTTGATCCGGCTGATCGTTCCCTCACTGGTTCCGGTGATCTCCGCGGCTTCCTTCCCGGTCGCGCCGCCCGCCAGCATCAGCTGTACCTGCCGGATCAGCACCGGCGTGATGATCGTCCGCTCTTTCATTTCTCAGCACCTCCCCGGAATCCGTCATACCCGGCGCCCTCCCAGGTGATATGCTGGTTCACCATCGGATAGATGGTGTCCGGCGCGGTGTGCTTTTCCACCGGCACAAAAAAGGCGAACCATACCGCCAGAACAATCATGATCAGCCCTACTACTCCTGCAAATATTGCCTTTTCCTTGCTTTTCGTGCTATAATACTTCATAGGTTAAATCCTTTCTGCGCTTCTTAGCGCTGGCCGTTGATCTCGCACATCAGCGGCCTTTTTTCTTCGCTCTCCGGTCCAGCCACCGGTCCACCTGTCCGCCCAGGATCGCCATCTCGACAATTCCGAGCACCTCGCCGACCAGGAAAGCGATCACAGCCGTCCAGAACCCGCTCATGCGCTTTCACTCTCCCTCCGGCTCTTCTTCCATTCCTGGAAGGCCTTCTCGTTCTCCGGGTCCCGGTAGAACGTCCGGCAGCCCTCCAGCAAAGTACCCGCCGTTTTCTCGTAGTTTGGGGCCGTTGTAGCCCTCGTGGCGGTAATGGTTGTTTCGCTCATGGAATCTTCCTCTCTCCAGCTTGCAGTTGTGGTCGTCCCGGATGATGATCCCGTAGAACCGGCAATAGGTCATACCCCTCGCGAACCTCCGCCCCTCCGGGCACCGTTTGCACTTCATCGCGGGCACCTGTGCGGCTTGTAGGCCGGCTCCGTGCCTTCCTTCTCAAATGGCATTTCCTTCGCCTGGATCTTCGTCCCGTCAATCCGCAGGAACTGCTCGCCCTCCGGATCGGGCTTCACGTAGTACGGCACTGCGTCAACGATCGTTTTCCGGTATAGGCCCGTTTCGATGATGTCAATCATTAGCCCGCACTTCCGGCATACCTTCACGGCTTCCGCCACCTCCGTTTCTTCGGTTCCTCCGGCATGATCCCGGTGTTCCATTTCCGGATGATCTCGATGCTCTTGATGGTCATCGGGTGCGGCTGATGCCGGCGAATCTCATACACTGCCGTGCTCCCGTCCGCGAAGCTCACGCGCAGCGCGTCCGGGTGGCCGTCATGATCGTTCTCGTAGATCGGCACCATCTTCGGCAGCGGGGCCAGCCGCTCCGGTGTTTCCAGGCGTTTCCGCCCGGTCCATATCGTCGGAACCTCGTCCGCCGTCACGTATAGCAGGCCCTGCTCCTGCGCTTCGCGGATCTCTTTTTCTGTCATGCTCCCCTCCTTTGTGTCTGATTACGACACAAGTTCTTCAAAAAAAATCTCGTCAACTTCATCGCTGGTCAGATTGTACCGGTGCTTGATGAAATTGATCTCGTTCCGCCTGAACTCGATATGTCCGTTAATCCGCAGATTCAGAGCAGATACGGCCAGTCCCATCGCCTCCGCCAGCTTTTCCTGGGTGTCGCCATGCTTGACGATCACCGACTTCAGAAGATTGCTATTCACCCTTACGCCCCCTTTCATGTAGATCTGTGGAACTCCGGTGTTTTTCAGTTGTGTCTAAATCCGACACTAATATACCGCCGTCCTGTGTGTCTTGTCAAGAACTTTTTTTCTTTACATTAAATTTATTTATTGCTACAATAGAAAACGGAGAAAGGAGGGCTTTTTGTTATGACCATCGGAGAAAAAATCCATGATCTTAGATTGCGGAACAATATGACAATGGAGGACCTGGCGCGCCAGATCGGCGTCCAGCGATCTGCGATCAACAAGTACGAAAAAGGACTCGTCGTAAACCTTAAACGATCTACTATTGCTTCTCTATGTCGTGTCTTCGGGGTGCCATCTTCCTATCTGCTCGATGATGATAATGAACTCACAGCCGATGAGCACCGCCTGGTCCAGGCCTACCGTGCAGCTGATGACCGGGCTCGGGAGGATGCCCTGAAGACACTGCTCGACCACCCAAAAAAAGAACTGCTCACAAAGGCAAAATAATCTACATCAAAAAGGAGGGTTTATATGTTTGATGGTCTTCTCAACAATCTGTTGATCGTTGTCATTCTTGCTATTATCCTTCTTGTGATCTTGATTGCCCTGCCATCTTCGAAGCGGAGAAAGGCCGCCTTCTATACGGCTGAGGAGCAACGCCGCCGTCAGGCAGACTCCCAGCCAGTTCCTTCTTCTTCGCCTAATCCTGCTCTGTCTCCCTCACCCTATGATGAGATCCAGGCGGCTATTGCCCGCAATCCAAAGTCTGCTGGTCTTCGGGCTGAATATGCGGATACAGCGAATTACACGCTTCTTGAACTTTCGGATTATCTCTTTGGAAAAGATCCTCTCACCTTCGTCTCTTTCGATCTTGAAACCACCGGCCTTAGCAATAACAATGATGAAATTGTTGAGATCGGAGCCGTCCGCGTCGTCAATGGCGAAATCACGGACCGCTATCATCAGCTCGTCAAGCCGGAAAACGGCATATCTTCCTCGGCTTCTTCTGTCAATCACATCACGGACGATATGCTGACTTCCGCGCCCCGCCTTTATGAAATTCTGCCCGATTTCCTGGCTTTTGTCGGTTCTGATGTCCTTGTCGCGCATAACGCCCGGTTTGATTCCGGCTTTCTCTCTATGGCCTGCCTGCGGTATCGTCTGAAGTATCCGCTGAAGTATTTCGATTCCCGCAGTCTGTCTTATTTCTGGCCGGATCTCCCGAACCGCAAGCTGTCTACCTTTCTCTCCGCTGCCGGCATCGAAAACCCGGAAAGTCATCGCGCCCTTCCGGATGCTGAAGCTCTCGCCCGGCTGATGATCGTCGCAATGAATAAGGAATTTAACCTCCCGCTTCCGGAGGGCTATGAGTATACATATTCAAACGAGCACTTCACTGGCACGGTTGACGTTGTGGACAGCAAGCTCGCAAAAAAGCGCTTCGTCCTTACCGGCAAGATGGATGGTTGTGAACGCTGCGATTTTGAAAAGATGATCGCCTCTCACGGCGGACGGTGCACTCAGAAAATCTCATCCGCCACTGATTACCTTGTCGTTGGGTCCTTCCCCGGTCTTCCGAAAAACTATGTTTCTTCTACAGTCCTTTATGCTCGCAAAGTGATTGCGGAAGGTGGAAAGCTGCAGATCATCTCCTGCGCTGATGTGATGAATATGCTGGAGGAAGCATGAAAAAGCCGAACATTCCCACCTGCTCGCCCAGGACGGCCGTGGCCTATGCCCGGTACTCCTCCGCCGGCCAGCGTGATGTCAGTATCGAGCAGCAGCTGGCGGACATCCGGGCCTACGCGGACCGGGAAGGCTATACCCTCGTGCATGAGTACGCGGATCATGCGAAATCCGGATTCAAAGATGCCTCCGCCCGCACGCAGTTTCAATCCATGATGGCCGCAGCCGATTCCGGCTCATTCGACACCGTCCTGGTGTGGAAGGTGGACCGTTTCGGGCGCAACCGGGAAGAGTCCGCCCTGTTCAAGGGCCGCCTCCGCCGTCACGGTGTCAAGGTCGTGTACGTGATGGAGCCGATCCCGGAAGGATCTGCCGGCGTCCTCCTGGAAGGTATGCTGGAGGCCACCGCGGAATGGTATTCCCGCCAGCTGTCGGAAAACGTGACCCGCGGTATGACGGACAACGCCATGAAATGTCTCTATAACGGCTGCCGCATCCTGGGCTATAAGCGCGGGCCGGACGGCCGCTATGCCATTGTGCCGGAGGAAGCGGACCTGGTGCGGACGATCTTCTCCCTGTACTGCTCCGGCTTCTCCGCAGAGCGCATCTGCGCGAAGCTGAACGCCCAGGGCCTCCGCACCTCCCGCGGCCTCCGCTTCCAGCCGGAAGGGCTCTTCCGCATCATCGGCAACGAGCGATACACCGGCGTGTATATCTGGGGCTCCGTCCGCGTCCAGGACGGGATGCCCGCCATCATCGAGCGGTCCACCTGGGAGGAGGCGCAGCGTATGCGTAAAAAAACGGCCCGCCATATTGAGCAGGGCGCTGTGGATTACCTGCTCACCGGCAAGGCTTACTGCGGTCACTGCGGTGCCGCCATGATCGGGGACTCCGGCACCAGCAAAACCGGTGCCCGTCATTACTATTATACGTGCCAGGCCCACAAGGCCCGGAAGGGCTGCGACAAAAAAGCCGTCCACAAGGCAGACCTTGAGGCCGCCGTTGTCGACTTCGTCCTGGATCACGTTCTGTCTGATGAACAGATCGAAAAGACCGCGGATGCGGTGATGAAGCTCCAGGCGGAAGAACTCCGTCACTCTCCCCTCGCTGCGATGGAAGCGGAACGGAAGGAAATCGTCACCCAGATCGACAACATTAACAACGCCATTGCGGCCGGCGTCTGGTCCTCCACCACCGTTGTCAAACTCCGGGAACTGGAAGCCTCCGCCGAAACCCTCCGGGTATCAATTGATACTTTGCGCTTCTCGCAGTCCCAGCTGATCGACCGGGATCGGGTGCTGTTCTTCCTCCACCGGTTCACAAAGGGCGACCGGAACGATCCTCTTCTCCGCCGGCACATCATCGAAACGTTCGTCAATTCGGTCTATGTTTTCGATGATCATCTGAAGCTCGTGATCAATAACGTGGATGGAAACCAGCGCATCCCGCTGGAAGCCCTGCCCCCTGACAGTTCGGATAAACATAATTCCGGCGTACTGTTCGTAACACATCCGAACACCCGGATTACGATCTACCGGATCGCCGTGTGACCGGAACGAAAAAAAGACCGCCATTTCGGCGGTCTTTTCGTTATAAATGCACTCTCTTCCCATTAAAGTGTGTATTGACAGGATTTACATTTCTGTAATATTATTTCATTACCATATCGCCTCGATCCGCATGACGGCTTGCCTGATTGCGGATTTTTTTTACACAATTTTACTTAAATCGCTTGACATTTGTGTAAATTTGTGTAATAATACCATCAGACGGAGGTGATATGGTATGAACCAACGTCAGATGACCGTGGATGATCTGGAACGGAACGGATTCGAGTGGAAACGCGAGGGCAAAAAACACACGATCTACTGGAATCCGAAAACCGGCCAGACAATCCCGGTAAAGCGGCACGATTTCGATGAGGATGATCGCCGCTACATTCTGAAAGAGGCAGGAATTAAAAAGTGACCTGCCTGCTCCGGGGACGGGTGGTGTCCCGCCCCGGAGTCTCCGTCAATAGATGAAGGAGGAACCCATTATGAGAAGAGTGTATCCCGCACTTCTCGAGCCCACCGAATCAGGAGGATTTTTTATCAGGGTCCCGGATGTAAACGGATGTATTACAACCGGAAAAACTCTGGAAGAGGCTCTTGATAACATCCGTGATGCCCTCGCCGGATGCCTTTGCGTTCTGGAGGATGTCGGTCAGCCGCTCCCCGAACCGTCTGCCCCGTCCGCTGTGGATGATGACCGGTCTACGGTGGTTCTGGTAGACGTTGATCTGCTTGAGTATCGGAAGGAAACCGATACGAAAGCCGTTCGGAAGAACGTATCCATGCCGGCCTGGCTGTCTTATATGGCAGACAAGCGTGGCGTGAACTGCTCCCAGCTTCTCCAAGATGCGCTTAAGAAAGAATTACAACTTGCCTGACCAACCTCATTGCCTCTGCCGCCCTGCTCCGGGGCGGCTCTTTTTTATTCTTCCTTTTCTTCCGGCGGTTGCGGCGCTGCTTCCTGGACGTCTCCCTTTGCTCTCATAACCTCCAGCAGTTTCAGCAGGATCTTCGGTACCGGCACCCCCATCAGTGCCACGTTTTCAAGTATGCTCAGGCCCTCGGATGCGATAAACCATAAACATGTGGCGCCCATCACGGCCTCGAACTGGATGCCCGCGCCGGCACTCACTGCCTGGTCGAGCAGCGCAGCCAGCAGGACCACCAGGATGATCAGCGACTTCTTCAGCAGCCCCTTCAGCGCTGCATGACTTTCGAGGTAGCCGTTCTCCGTTTTGTTGCTTTTCCCCATCGCGCCGGTGATGAGGCCCGTCAGGTAGTCAATGCTCATCACGGCAATCAGGATCCACACCAGCGGCGGCATTGATACAAAGAAACTTGCGATCGCTCCCCCGATCGCGGCCAGGATTTCAGACGCCTTTTTCATGTTTTTTCTCCTCCATTTTCTTATTGTAACGGTTCCAGTTCGTGCAGTAGACGCACACCTGCCGCAGCTTGCGCCCGCTGGCCCCGAAGCATGTCCGTTCCTTCCCAGGTTCAAAGGTAAAACAGTAGCTGATCTCCTCTTTTTTGCGGTTCAGCATCTTTTAATACTTCCCTTTTCCGTCCCCGATCACGTCCAGGTATTCGGCCATCATGTACCAGCCTTTGCGCCGGCCGCAGTTGATCCGCGCCCACTCTTCGCCCGGTTCGATGATCTCGACCTCCGTGCCGCAGGCTACCTTGTCCCAGGTCCGGCACTTCTTGTCCGGATACTGCCTCAGCTTCACCGGCAGCCCGTTCTCCGCGCTCACGATCGCCCGGCTGCCCTCGCTGGGTACCGGCTCCGTCGGTTTCTTCTCCGGTTCCGGTACCGGCTTCCCGGCCTGCCGCTCTGCCTCTTCCACAATCGGCCGGCTTTTCCCGCGGTAGTTCCACCCGCCGCTCAGGTTCGTGTCCGTCTTCATGCGCGGGCTCGTCATGTGCTTGATCCGCAGCGGGTTCACCTTCCGCACGATGCCCACGTGATAATAGTCCAGCAGATCGCCGTCGTGGTACGCCCCGCCCGCCTTGTACCGGTCCGGCAGCTTCCAGGCGTGCTTCTTCGTCCCGGCGTTGCAGGCCATTTTGACGCTTCCGCGCTCATCCGCTGCCTTGTAAACGATGTCCCCGGCCTCCAGGTCTGATATGTTTTCGATATACTCCAGGTTGATCGTCTGGTACCGGGCCGCGTAGTTGCTGCCGTGGATCCCGGTCCATTTCAGCCCCATGCGCCTGATCGCGCCGATCTCCAGCCCGATGCAGTCGCAGGTCCCGTCCGATCCGTCCCCCGGCTGCTTGTACGCCGGGTTCAGCTTTTCGATCTTGTCCACCATCTCCAGGAACTTGTCCCGCAGCTGCTGCCAGATCTCTAGCACCTTCCCGATCAGCTTTTTGATCATGGCCTGTCATCCCTTTCATCATTTTTTTTATTAAAACCGGTTTTCCGGATAGATCTCTACGTTAAACAGCAATAAGGGGGATTACTCGGAAACGCCATGCACGATCCATATCTTTGATTACGAAACAAAAATTGGTGAGGTTTCTTGCACTTGTTTCCGCGTTGGGAAAATTTGCATTTTACCGATTTATTTTACTAATTTCAATTACAACTTCTCGACAATGCTACAATTCCGAAATCTCCCGTTCCATACTTGCATCGGTGGCAGTATATACATTTCATCGATGGGAAACGGACAGGGAGCAGATAGGACAATCCAACAGTCCTCCGTTGGTGCGTATGTCCGTCCGAATGTCACAGGGAGCTTCTCCGGCGGTGTTGCGAGTTTCATGCTGATCGGAATTGATGTTGTGTTCTGAATCATTAGCGAATTAGTACTTCCCTATTCGCACAAGCGAAACACCGCAATACGTTGTGTTGATTACAACAGACAGCGTAAGCTGATTAACAGTAATTGACGAAACTGCACTTGATGCGACAACTGTACGCACCGTTGAATTTGTCGCATGTGCTTGAACAAGATACAACCCAGATGCCAAATTAGCATCCGATGTGTTCAGCTTGTTTATGCATACAAGGTAAGCGCCCCCTGTTTCTAAGTTGAATGTCATTGTTTTTGGGGAATCCGTATATTGATCATCGTATTTGATGTCCCCCAATTTGCTGTTTAACGGATCTCTTTCCGTGTATGGTAAGATGGTATAAAAAACCTGTTGAAAGGGTGATAAAACGATGGATTATAATGCTTTCAAGGCCCGCCTGTCCTCCATGCTTTCCGATGGAATGACCGTCTCGCAGGTCCTGGCCTGCCTGGATGATGTCGCCGGCGCGTTTGAGATCCGGCAGCGGGAAGCGAAACCGAGAGATCCGGAGATTCTTTCGATGTTCCTGGACGCGAAGGACGTCGAGGAAAAATCAAAAGCCACGCTGAAGCTGTACAGATCCGTCCTGTCCCGCTTCCTGCAGTCCGTCAGCTGCGCCGTGTCTTCCATCACCACTGCGGACGTCCGGCACTATCTCGCAGTCTGCAAGGCTGCCGGCCAGAAGAATGTCACAATCGGAAATACCCGCCGAATCCTGAATTGCTTTTTTGAATGGTGCGTGCTGGAAGGCATCTGTGTGGCAAACCCCGTCCGCCGGGTTGCGGCCATCAAGCAGGAGAAGTCCCCGCGACACGCAATGAAGCGGATCGAACTTCAATATCTCCGCGCCGCCTGCGCTTCTCCACGGGATAAGGCCCTCGTGGACTTCCTTTACTCCACAGGCGTCCGCGTTTCAGAGGCCTGCGGCGCCCGGATTGATCACATTGACTGGGAGCAGAAGACGATCCTCATCGAGCACGGGAAGGGAGACGTCACCCGCCTGACCTACCTCAACCCGGAGGCCGAAGTCAGTCTGCGGTCCTATCTCGATTCCCGTGCCGATGATTCGCCGTACATCTTTGCCAGATCCGTCGGAAAGTCATCCCTCCCGCTGAACGCGAAGACCGTCCAGAACGCCATCGACCGGATCGTCCGCCGGTCCGGTCATGTGTTCTCCGTCCGGATCACGCCGCATGTGTTCCGCCATACCATTGCCACCGTGCTTCTTCGGAATGGGATGCCCGTGGAGCAGGTCCAGCGCTTCCTGGGCCATGCGAAGATCGACACGACCCTGATCTATGCGGAGATCCATGATGAGGATGTCCGAAGATCTCACTCCCTGCACGCCGCGTGAATCCGTTAAACAGCAAAATTGCTTCCGGGAAAATACTCTTCATCAGGACAGGTTATAGCACTTCTCAAACCATTGAAGATTTTCTTGCGACGCTATCAAGTACGGAACATTGGCTGACGGCTATTACAGCAAACGAATCGAAAGGTGAACTTGTTACGCTGTCTGGTCAGCATCTGTTTTACATTGTTCAATTTTCGGTTGGGGACAGACAACGTTTTCAAGTCGCATTGGCATTGAACGGAAAAATGTACGTTCGCCCATTTTTGTGGTGGAGTACATGGCTTGCGTGGACTGCGCTTAATTAAACTCGCTAACGAATCCGTTAGCGAATTATGCAAAGACAAGCGTTGCATTGATATGGAAATACTGCCCAGCAGAAAGGGTTGCACCAATGTCATTTGAACGGGCATATCCGTACGCCGTGCCCGTTATGCCCCACTCAACGCCGACACCAATGGGGAACGGGATACCAGCTTGCAGAATAGTAGCCGGAAGGTCAAAAATCTTTGCACCGTTGGACTTTGCTTCGGTTGTATATCCTTTTACGCTAAGAACAAGGATTTTTCCGATCTTATAACTCCTGTTCGTGACAATGGTAACCCCTGTTGCAGGTGTAAGCGTTATGCCCTCCGGTGTTGATTTGCTGTTTAACGCATCCAGCTGCGCCTGGAGGCTGGTGTTCCCGACGGGCCCCATCTTCCCGTCGATGATGTCCAGGTTCCCGCCGGAGGCGTTCATGGCGTCGGAAAAATCGCCGAGGGTCTCGCTGTTGGTGACTACCGTCAGTCCCATGTTCGTAGTGGTTCTGCTCATTTTTCATCAGCCTCCTCGAATTCAATAAATCCATCCAGGTCCAGCAGCTCATTGCCGGTCAGGATCTTGTTCAGCACTTTCTCCAGCTTCTGGGTCATGCTGATCCGGATCGGCTGGAGTTCGATGTCCACTTCCGTTTCTTCCAGCTCTTTCAGCCTTGTGTGGAGCTCCGTCTGCATCTGGCTGACCTCCGCCTCGCTCAGTGTCTCGCCGGGTTTCTTCTTGTACTTCGCCTGCAGGGCCTCGATGGTCGCCTGCTCGGATTCCGCCTGGAAGTCCCAGGTGGGCTGGAGCTGGCGGCGGAAATCCGCCAGCTTCCGCTTCAGGTCCCACGGGATGTCCAGTTCCGCTCCGATTTTCCGGATGATCTTGTAGGCTTTGATAATGCTCGCCTGTTTCATTCTTCAGCACCTCCCGTGATCAGCGTGCCGTTGCCCTTGACGGTTTCGCTCTGGGTGTATCCCAGGCCGCTCTCATCGTCCATCACGGTCATGGTGACCGTCGCCGCGATCAGAAGGGATGCCAGGCCGGTTGCGAGAGCCATGTGGTAATGGCTCTTCGCCGCAGCTTCGTCTGTTCCGTGATCAATACTGATATGTGCGATCGCACCGTTCGTGTTCAGCTGTGCTTCCGTTACTGCATACCGTTTCATGTTGTCCTCCCATTATTTCGCGCTCACATAATGAGCGTAATATGGATTCACCGCGTAGAAGTAGACATCAAGATTCCCCTCATAGAACTCACGCACTGATCCCGTGTAAACCGTCCCTCCGCCGGATATCCCGCATGCTGCCAGTGCATCGTTCCAGCCCTGTGCGTAAACGCCCGTCGCGTCGATTTCCAGCGCCTCGACTCCAATTGAAGAACCGCCGGACAGGATGCCGATGTATGTAACATGCGCCGATCCCTCCAGGGCGGTCTTTATTCCGGCTTCTGTGTTGTCAAATCCGACCAGTCCGGACTGATTCGTGGCCACCACATGCCCGGCTCCGTCATATGCGATTGCGCTGTACCGTCCATCGCTCCAGCCGCCGCTGACCGTAACCGCGGCGGCACTATTAAAATTTACGGTTTGCCCGTTCGACAGTGTCATCGATGTGGCATAGCCGCCGGATTCGGCGACCGATTTCACCACATGGTACCCGAGTTTCCACAACCCGGCGGTCCGGAGATTCACCTCCGTTTCCGAGCCGTTTTCACCCACAGCGATCAGCTTAGTCATGTACACCGTGCCGTCCCGTTTCACCCGGAATGGCGCGGAAGTGACTGTTTCATGCCCGACCCAGATGCCGTACACGTTATCCGCCACACTGGACAGTGCTACATAGCTTGTCCCACTCCCGCTGTACAGCCGGTTTGCTGTTGCCAGCCACCCGCCGAAGTCGCCGGCGGTCGCGTGGATCGTGCCGGTAATCGTCACGTTTCCGGAAGAGTCAATGCTGAAGTTTCCGGATGCCACCGTGAAGCTCGCGCCGCTCTTGATCTCAATGTTCCCGCCGGAATATACCTTGATGCCGGTCCGGAGGATGTCCAGCAGGCTCGCGCCTCCGTCGCTGGCCGTGGCCTTCAGCCGCACGCCGTCCGGATCGATCAGGATGCCCGCCCGCCGTACATAGGCATTGTCTGCCGTGGCCTGTGCGTGGGAAACCAGCATTTCGATCTGCGCGTCTGTCAGTTCCAGCGTGCTCACCCGCTGCTCCACGCCCAGGTAGGACGTCTCCACCGTGCTCACCCGGGCCAGGATGCCCTCCGTGGTCCGGTCCAGTTCGGTTGTCTTTGTGATCGTCTTCCCGTAGTCGTTGACCAGCCGCCACTGTGTCGTGTCGTATGTGCCGCTGGTGCCGGCGTACATGTACAGACTGCCGCCCTCAAAGCTCTCAATCGGCCAGCTGTACGCCGTGCTGATCGTCACGTTGTAGGCGTCCGCGATGGTCCGGTAGCCGTGGTCCTTCAGCCACAGCGTGCCGAAGCGGATGGTCACGTCCGTGCTCTCCGTCGGCGTCGCCCACTGGACGAAGGCGGCCTTGCTGGCCAGGATCTCGTCGATAGCCGCGCCGGCGGCCCCGTCGATGATGTCCTGCCGGACCTCTTCGGTCATCTCCTGGATGATCAGGTCGCGGATGCCGTCCTCGGAGATAATGGTCTCCACGCTGGTCATCCGGGTGCCCAGGCTGATGATGCTCGACCGGATCTCACCGTCCGCGATCTTCAGTTCCGTCAGCACGTCCGTGGTTTTCGCGTTGTCCTGGACGATCTCCCAGGCGGAACCGTTCCACATGTACTGCCGCCCGTACATGAAGGCCCAGATCGGATAGGTCGCCATCTCTGCAATGGTGTAGTTATACAGCTCCGTGATGGTCTTCCCTTCGTCCGGACGCTGCTCCCATATGTCGCCCTTGTTGATCGTGTTGGTTCCGTTGTTCGGGTCTTCCCACTGGATGTAGTTCGCGCTTTTCTTGTTGATATGCAGTAGGATGCTCTGGTTGTTGCTGATGTCCGCCGTGTTCAGCGCGGTGATCACCGCGCTCCGGGCGAAAAGCTCCTCGACGTCAATCCGCTGCGCCGTCAGCTTATCGATCAGGGCGTTGATGCCCTTCATGTTGCTGGCGGAGAGCTCCGCCACGGTCAGGTCGGTCTCGATGATCGAACCCTTCCCGTCTTCGGTAACTCCCGCGGTGATCTCTTCCGCCGTCAGCGTCACCTGTACCGGGGCCAGCTGGCCCTCCGCGTCGATATTCAGCCGGTAATAGTTGTTATCCGCCGCCTTGATCACCAGGTCGCCGACGGTCGCGTGCACCATCTGCGCGTTTTCCACCGCCAGCTTGGCGATGAAATACCGGTCCGTCACCGCGTCCCGTGCGATCAGGCTTTCCGCCGTCAGCGCCTTGATCTGC
Organism: Oscillospiraceae bacterium; assembly: GCA_045537855.1. GTDB lineage: Bacteria > Bacillota > Clostridia > Oscillospirales > Oscillospiraceae > UBA1774. The sequence continues at coordinate 3,806 of JAZSQG010000368.1, read as the reverse complement.
GCGAATCCGATGTCCGCGCTGCCGATCTCCGCTTTTGCGATCCGTGCGATCTCCGCGCTCACCGTGACGGTGTCCAGCCGGTCCGCCGTGATGGTTCCTGCCGCGATCTTTGCCGCCGTAACCGCTCCCGCGTCCAGCTTGTCGGTGGTCACCGCGCCGGCCGCCAGGGCGGCCGTGGTGATGGCACCCGCCGCGATCAGTCCCGCCGTGATGGCTCCCGCCGCGATCTTGTCCGCCGTCACGCTCCCGGCCGCCAGCTTTTCGGTCGTGATGGCCAGGGCCGCGATCTCGTCCGCGGTCACTGCCCCGGCCGCCAGCAGCTCGGTCGTGATGATCTTGCTGGCGATCTCCTCCGCCGTGATGCTCCCGGCCTCGATCTCCCGGGCGGTGATTGCCCCGGCCTGGATGTTTTCACTGCCGACTGCCCCGGCCGCCAGTGCCCTGCCACCTACCGCGCCGGTCTTGATGCTGTACCCGGCCACCGTCGGCCGCTGGGTTTTCTTTCCGTACCCTGTCCGCTTGTAGATCAGCCGGATCGGGTCGAAAACGTACTCCGTCAGCTGGATCACGCTGTCCACGCCCATCGGGCCGGCGTTCACCTTTACCCAGTCGCCCGGTGCCATCCGGCGCATGGCGGTGTATGCTTTGTACTCCTCGGTGTCCGGCATGTGCACGAAGTCCAGCTCCAGGGTGACCTCCGCCTGGTCGCATTTGTCAATGCTGAAGCGGTTCTGCGCTGCTTCGCGCATCCGGCTGATCACATCGTCCTCGGTCAGCTTGACCTTGGTCCCGTCGCTGTTCTCGATCTCCTGGCCGACCTTCAGTTTGGTGTCCAGCGGTTCCGGTTTGATGTACGGCACGTCCAGCACGGAATCGATGTACTCTTCCGGCAGCGTCAGCCGGCTTCCGTCCTCATTCTGCGCGATGGGATAGATCCGCGTGACGATTCCACTGACGTCCCCGGTCCATTTCACGGCCTTCATGTTCACGCCGTACCGGACTTCATACTTTGCCGCGTCATCCTCCGGATTCGGGATGATGTACACGTCCCTGTTGTCCCGGATTGCCCTGGCTTCCATGTCCTTCAGCAGCCCGTTTGCCGGGTCCAGGATCGCGGCCTGCGCGTTCTTCCAGCTCCAGTCCGCCGTGATCTCGCCGTCATCGATGCCGCTGTACAGTTCGCCCTGGTATTCCTCTTTCATCGCGCCCTTGATAAACCGCAGCGCGGTGGCCGGGTTGACCCCGACCACATTGCATTCGCCCAGCATTGTCCGGCCCAGCTGATAGCTGATATGCTCCGCCTCGATCCGGATCAGGTGCTTGTCCGTTTCCTTGTCGATCTTGTTGATGGTGAACAGCTGCTCTGTGATGTTGAACGCCGGAACCGTCCGTTCCTCGCTTTCGCCCGTCGCGGTGCACGCGTCGATCCGGACGTACCCCTGGAGGCCCGTCAGCGTGGCCGCTTCCATGTACGTGTTATTGAAGTCCCGGACCTTCATCACGGTCGTTCCTTCGTCCAGGGTGGCAATGGTTTTCCCCTCATCCATCCGGCTGCCCGCGATCTGCGTCCACAGTCCGCCGTTCGGCGGCGGCACGCTCAGGCCCCCGTGGCCTGTGTTGCATCTCCAGTTTTTCTTGTCGTATGTCACTTTGTCCCCGGCCATGTAGGACCGCTGCGCCTGCCAGTTCTCATAGCTGACCGCCACGCTCTTCGGCAGCTGGCTGTACAGTTTTGTGCCCTCGCTGGCGGTGTAGTAGCTCACCGTGCCCAGGTTGATTGCGTCCACATGCTCCGGCGGAACGGAGACCCGAAGGATCTGCCCATAGTCAAACGTGATTCCCTCGCAGGCTTCCTTCGGGATGCTCATGGAGAAATCATACCGCGCCGCAATCTGCCAGTTCACGTCGCTTTCCTGCGGGGCCAGCTCAATGCCGTTCCGGCTGAAGTCCTCCGTCCCTTTCGGGTACAGCTGAATCAAAGTTCTCACCCCTTACCGATACCGCCAGTGCGGTGTGATGGTGATGGCCGTCACGCTCCCGGTGTACAGGATGGTGCTCTCGCCCACCGGGATCTCCGGGAATTCACCCTGCCACGCGCCGAACTGTGGCACTCCGCTGCTGTTCAGTATCCACTTGTTCCGGCAGTCCGCCGTCCATCCGCTTACGCATTCCGGGATGATCAGCGTTTTCCCGCCGATGCTGATGGAAACCGCCCCGCTGCCCTCGATCTCGATCTCCGGAAACGCCGGCAGCGTGCCGGGGTTTTCCAGCGTTGTCCCGCTGGATGTCACCTCGATGTCGCTTTCATTCACCAGGCCTTTGATCGGGTCGCAGTAGAACTGCACCTCTCCGGTGTAATAGTTCGCATTCTTGCTGTGCCGCTGGAATGTCACCGCGTTGATCACCCGCGCCTGCTGCTGCAGTTCCGGCTGGCAGTCAAACGACACGTTTCCGGAACCCTTCAGCCACATTTCCACCGCCGGCACGTTTTCCTTGCCTTCCACCGTGATTGTCTTCGTCTGGATGTAGCTGTTGAAAATGTTCTCGCCTTCAACCAGCGTCAGCTCGCCGGTCCGGCCGGGTATTACGATGTGATCCACCCGCTCTTCCGGCTGGATGATCGGCGTCCGTTCATTATAAAAAATATGCATGGCGTCGGACCGCGTACCCTTCCACGTAAAATACAGTTTCATTATCCTCCGCCCCCTTTATGCTCCGTATGCGCTCGCCTGCTTCCGGTTGTTCCTGGCGATTGCTTCTGACAACTGTTCCACCTGGGTCCCGTTGTTCAGGTTTACGCTTCCGAAGTACGTGTTATTGTTAAACGTATAGTTCTTGTTTTCGCTGGCCGTCATCACGCGCTCGCCCGGATGCAGCCACGCCAGCCGTGTTTCCGGTACAAACGGGATGCCGTTGGCGTAGCCGCTGAAGCGCCCGAAGATTGCCTGCCTTAGCGGATCGATTCCGTGCCCTCCGCCTCCGCCGATCGCGCCCATTCCCGCGCCGACCACGCTCAGCTTCACCGGTACCGTCACCGGCCCGATCTGCTCGGATATGTCCTCGCTTGCTCCTTCTTCCGCAACCGGCTTTACCTTTACTTGCGTCCCGTGGTTCTGGTCCCACTCCCGCTGCAGTTCGGTCAGGTTTGACCCGTTCAGTTCGTCCAGGTATCTCGCTAATCCCTCGCGTGTTCCGTATTGGTGCTTGTATTCCAGCGACTTTAGCGGATCATAGTCAACAACGATCATCGCGCCGATTCCGTTAAACAGCGCGCTTGCCGTTTTCCCTGTTTGTGTGCCTCCTTCGCTTCCGGCCCCTCCGGTCGGCGCAACGGTCGGCCCGCCGGTCGGTGTCCCGCCCTGGCCGCCGGTATTGATGATGGTCTTCAGCCCGCTGACGATCTTGGCGATGTTCGCGGCCGTTTCCGCCACCCTCAGCGCGGCAAATGCCCCGCCGATCGCTGTGATGGCGGCCACCACCGGGCCCTTATTGTCCACAATCCACTGCAGCAGCCCTGTGATCTTGTCCGCGTTATCGGCCCAGAACTGATTGACCATCATCTGCGCCTGCTGCTGTACGCTCTGGAACGCGTCGTCCGCCTTCGCCAGCTTTTCGACCTGCTCCGCGCTCAGCACGTTCTGGCTGTTCATCAGGGCTTCGTATTCTTCCCGCCCCGCGGTGAACAGCGGAAGCAGGTCGCGCCAGCTCTTCCCGAAGATGCTCATTGCGACTTCGTTCTGGTCGAATCCCTCGCCCAGGTTCATAATCGCCTCGCCGGCTTCCCAGAAAACGTCATCGACGTTCCG
>JAZSQG010000185.1:0-1901 GCA_045537855.1 Oscillospiraceae bacterium | reverse complement strand
GCAGCTGCAGGCTGGACGATGCTTCCGAACAGATGCTCCGCCGGGCCTTCCGGGACCTGGGGCTCACCGCCCGGAGCTACGACAAGGTGCTGCGGGTGGCCAGGACCGTGGCGGACCTGGCAGGCAGCGAGGAGATCCGCGCCCCCCATATGGCGGAGGCGCTGCAGTACCGAAATACCCAGACGCCGGAAGAGGGCAGCCTCTGAACGGCGGGAAAGGACGGGCTTACATTTATATGAAGATCATCATTGCAGGCTGCGGCGAGGTAGGCGGCGAGCTGGCAAAGCAGCTGAGCCGGGAAGGCCACGCCGTGACCGTCGTTGATATGGATCCCCGGCGGGTGGAAGCCATGGGCAACCGCTACGACCTGATGGGTGTGGCGGGAAACTGCGCGTCCCTGCCGGTGCTGCGGGAGGCGGAGGCCCCTTCGGCGGACCTGCTCATCGCCTCCACCGCTTCCGATGAGCAGAACCTGCTCACCTGCCTCCTGGCCCGGAAGCTGGGAGTTGGGAATACCATCGCCCGGGTGCGCGATCCGGATTATGTGCAGAACCTGGATTTTCTGGCGGAAGAGCTGGGCCTGAGTATGTACATCAATCCCGAGTATTCCGCCGCCTCGGAAATCTCCCGCCTCCTCCGCTTCCCGGCGGCCCAGAAGGCGGAGATCTTTGCCGGAGGTCGGGCCGAACTGGTGGAAATTGCCCTCCCCGCGGGCTCGGAGCTGGCGGGCCTCCCTCTGCGGGAGGTGCCCAGAGCCTTCGGCGGGCGCATCCTCATCTGCGCCGTGCTGCGAGGGGAAGAGGCCCTCATCCCCAGGGGCTCCTTCGTCCTGCAGGAGGGGGACCGCATCTGCGTCACCGGGGAACCCTCGGAGCTGGAGCGGCTTTTCCGCAAGTGGGGCCTCATGCGCCGGAAGCTGAGCCGGGTCACCCTGGTGGGCGGCGGGCGCATCAGCTTCTACCTGGCCCGGATCCTGCTGGAGACCGGCGTGGGGGTGAAGATCGTGGAGAAGGACCCCAAACGCTGCGAGACCCTCTGCCAGCTCCTGCCGGAAGCCCTCATCGTGGAGGGGGACGGCGGCGATCAGGAGCTGATGGCGGAGATCGGGGCGGACAGTGCCGACGCGGTGGTGGCCCTCACCGGCTCGGATCAGGAAAATCTCATCCTGGGGCTCAACGCCGCCGCTCTGGGGGCGGGCAGCACCGTGGTGAAGGTCTCCAACTCGAATTTCATGCGCCTGGGCACCCGGGCGGGCATCGGGAGCATCATTTCTCCCAAGCACATCACCGCCAGCATGATCCTCCGCTATGTCCGGGGCATGTCCCGCTCTATGGATAATAATGTGGAAGCATTGCACAGCATCTGCAATGGGCAGGTAGAGGCGCTGGAATTTTCCGTGGGGCGCAGCGGCGACGTGCTGGGTATCCCACTGAGGGAACTGAAGCTGAAGAAGAATCTGCTGCTGGCCTGCATCATCCGGGGCATGCGCACCATCATCCCCGGAGGCGAAGACGTGCTGAAGCCCGGGGACCACGTGCTGGTGGTCACCACCGAGAGCGGGCTGGCGGACATCCGCGATATACTGGACTGAGGAGGACACGGAACAATGGAACTTGGATTTCATCCCGGCGGCCGGGACCTGACCCTGGAGGCGACAAAGGCCTGCGGCTGGAAGGAAGGCGACCGGATTCTGGATATCGGCTGCGGCGACGGCGCGGCCATGGTGCTGCTGGCGGACGAGCTGGGCGTGAAGCCCGTGGGCTGCGACACCGACGACGGGATGCTGGCCCTGGCCAGGCAGCGCCGGGAAGGGCTGAAGCTGCGGAAGACCGACGGCATGGCTCTGGATTTTCCCTCGCTGTATTTTGACGGGGCGCTGATGGAGTGCTCCTTCTCCCTGA
>JAZSQG010000282.1:0-4796 GCA_045537855.1 Oscillospiraceae bacterium | reverse complement strand
CATCCGGGCAGACGAGTTGTGGTTTAAATATGAAAAAGACACCCCTGACGTGGTCCGTGGACTGTCTCTGACGGTGAAGAAAGGCGAGTTCGTGGCCCTTCTGGGCGGCAACGGCACCGGAAAGACCACCAGCCTGAAGCTGCTGTCCGGTCTGCGCAAGCCTTATCGCGGCACGGTGGGAATGGTGGGTTCGGTTGGTGTTCTGCCCCAAAATCCCCAGGCATTGTTCGTGAAAAAGACCGTGCGGGAGGATCTGTTCGAAATCCTCAAGGGCCGAAAGCAACCCAAACAGGCGCAGGAAGACAAGGTAGCCCGGGTGGTGCAGCTGTGCCGTCTGAGAGAACTCCTTGACCGTCATCCTTATGACCTGTCCGGCGGTGAACAGCAGCGTGCGGCACTGGCAAAAGTGCTGCTTTTGGATCCTCAGATCCTGCTGATGGACGAGCCCACCAAAGGTCTGGACGCCGAGTTCAAACAGGTGTTTGCCGAGATCGTGCAGGTGCTTTTGCGCCGTGGTGTCACCGTACTGATGGTGAGCCACGACATCGAGTTCTGCGCCCGGTATACCCACCGCTGCGCCCTGTTTTTTGACGGCGGCATCGTTACACAGGGGTCGCCCCGCACATTCTTTTCCGGCAATAACTTCTATACCACCTCCGCCAACCGCATGGCCCGGGCCTTTGTGCCGGAAGCGGTCACGCCCGAAGATCTTATCTGCGTCTGCGGCGGTGAGCTGCCGCCTGTGCCGGAATTGCCCGATGAAGATTTCACGCTTCCGCAGCCGGCAGAGAATTCGGCGGACTGGAAGCCGAAGCCCTTGCCTCTGTGGCGAAAGCTCCTTGCCGGGCTCAGCGGGATCCTCGCCCTCATTTTGCTGATTCAGGCCGTAGGTGTGACAGATCTGTCCGCCCTCATTGGCGCAGATGGCATGACGGCTCTGGCCGCCGATCAGCTGAAACTGTATGCGCTGACGATCTGCGCCATGCTGGTTTTTGCCTTTTCCGTTGCCCGCCGCGTCCACCGACCGGACTATCTGCAGCAGACCCCGAGGGAGAGGCGGAAACTGAGTGGACGTACCGCCGTGGCGGCGGTGCTGATCCTGCTGCTAATCCCCCTGACCCTGTTTGTCGGGGAAACCTATCTGTCCGGTAAGAAGTATTACTTTATCGCCCTGCTGATTCTGCTGGAGTGTATGATCCCCTTTTTCCTGATTTTTGAGGGCCGAAAGCCCCAGGCCAGAGAGCTGGTGATCATCGCGGTGCTTTGCGCCATTGGTGTGGCGGGCCGCGCGGCATTCTTTATGCTGCCGCAGTTCAAGCCCGTGATCGCCCTGACCATCATTGCCGGTGTGGCCTTCGGCGGCGAGACGGGCTTTCTGGTGGGGGCAATGACCATGCTGGCTTCCAATGTGATGTTCTCTCAGGGGCCGTGGACGCCGTGGCAGATGTTCTGCATGGGGATCATCGGCTTCCTGGCGGGCGTGATGTTCCGAAAAGGACTTCTCCGCCGCAGCCGCATTTCTCTGTGCATCTATGGCGCGCTGGCTGCCGTTATCATCTACGGCGGCATTATGAACCCGGCATCCGCCCTCATGTGGGCGGGAGAACTGAGCTGGAAGGTGCTCCTGTCCTACTATGTTTCCGGCTTCCCCGTGGACTGTGTGCATGCAGCCGCCACCTGGATCTTCCTGTGGTTTGCCGCAGAGCCTATGCTGGAAAAGCTGGACCGCATCAAGGTGAAATACGGCCTGGTGGAGTGACTCACAGGGCATCATAAGGTCGGGCGGCGGGTTTTATTTGAATCTGCCGCCCGGCTGCGCTATAATCAGGTCAAACGCATCGAAGGTGTTGTGGACTATGAAAGCAAAACAAATTCCCCGCATCGATCTGCATGACCGAATGGAACTGAAAAATGCGCTGCCGCTGCGGACGCCGTATGTCATTTACATCGATCCCAGCGACACCTGCAATTTCCGCTGTAAATTCTGCCCCTCCGGCAATGTGGAGCTGATGAAGAAAACCAAAGGTCGGGGACACGGGCCGATGGATTTTGATGTGTACAAAGGGATTATCGATTCCCTGCAGGACTTCCCCGATCAGATCCGTGTCATCCGCCTGTATAAAGAGGGCGAGCCTTTGGTGAATCCCCGCTTTGCGGATATGGTGCGCTATGCCAAGCAGTCCCCGAAAGTGCTCCGCGTAGACACCACCACCAACGCATCTCTGCTTACCCCGGAGCGGAGTCTGGAAATCATCGACGCCGGTCTTGACCGTTTGAACATCTCGGTAGAGGGCGTGAGCGCAGAGCAGTACCGGGATTTTTCGGGCTATCAGATGGACTACCAACGCTTTGTGGACAACATCGCCTTTTTCTACGACCACAAGGGCAATTGTGAAATGAACATCAAGATCAACGGTGATATTCTGACGCCCGAACAGGAAGAGGAATTCTACCGCACCTTCGGGAACATCACCGACGGGATCGGCGTGGAACGGACCATCGAGTACTGGCCCAAGTACAATGGGATGCAGGTGGAATATGACGAAAGCGTGAGCCTCCTGGGCGGAAAGTCCGGGGAAGTGCAGGTCTGCCCCTATGTCTTCTACGAAATGTGCATCAACTCCGACGGGAGCTATTCCCTCTGCCGCTTTGACTGGAATCATGCCATGCTGCTGGACCACCATGTGAGCTATCCGCCTACACCCCGGAAAATTTGGGACAGCATTACCCTCTGGGGATTTCAGCAAAGGTTCCTGAAAAAGGAGCGTAAGCTGCTGACTGTCCTGTCCTGCCCCAAATGCGGCATTCTGAAGCAGGGCGTTCCGGAAGACCTGGACGAGTTTGCGGAAGAAATACTGGAAGAAATGTGACAATGAGAAAGCCCCGATCAGAAGCCTGATCGGGGCTTTGATTGTTCTGCGCGGAAGAACAGAAAGCGGGCGCTATCTTGTCACCCCGCGCAGCCTTTGAGCAGGGCAGCGAGGATGAAGCCGCAGAGCAGGGCTGTCAGTACCGCGCCGATCATTTGCTCCGGCCGCCCAAGGACAGCCGGAAGATTCGGTTTGGAGGAGGTGGGGCCGCTGACCGGGCCGATGCCGATGCCGGGTTTGGAGTACACGTTTGACATGACTTTTCACCTCCAAACGCAGAAAGTATGCAATGTTGCGGCGTTCTGAAACTATATAAACGAATTTTCGCGCAAAGACAAGCGGCTTCATCTGCAGCCTGTGTCGGCCGCCAAGCGGGCCTTTTGCATGGGGAGGAGCAATTCCGTATCAGGTCGCTGTTTTCGTGCAGTAAGGCGTATTGGGAGCCTGCATGCGCCTTTTTCTTGCCTTGGGGCGACGGCGGGAGTATACTGATTCTGCGGAGTTTCCCGCAGAAAACATGAAGGAAAATCAAACTATTACATAACAGGGGGAAGCGAAGATGAAACGTGATTTTTCCCGGATGGACCGGCTGCTGGAGCGTTTTGCCGCTACCAGCGTGGCGGGCTGCACCTGCACCATTATGCAGGGGGACAAGGTGATCTACGAGGGCGGCGCAGGCTATGCCGATATCGCCTCGGGGAAGCCGGTGAGCGCAAACTCCATGTTCCGCCAGGCTTCCACTACGAAGCTGTTCACCTATGCCATCCTGGGCATGCTCTATGAAGAAGGGGTCTTCCTCTTCTCCGACCCGGTGGGGAAGTACCTGCCGGAGTGGAAGGAAACCAGAAAGTTTGTGATGAAGCCCGACGGCAATGTGGACGTGGTGCCCACGGAGAAGCCCCTGACCATCCGCAATGCGGTGGCCATGATGTGCGGCCTGCCTTACTGCATGGCGCCCATGCCCGGTGCCACCACCCCCACGCTGGCTGCCATGAGCGAGCGCATCGGCGCCCTGCTGGAAAAGGGCACGCCCACCCTGCGGGAAGAGGTGCGGGCTATGGCAGATGTGCCCGTGATGTTTGAACCGGGCTCCCACTGGCAGTACGGCTTCGGCAGCGAGATCACCGGTGCCCTGCTGGAGACCTGGCTGGATAAGCCCCTGCGGGAGATCTTCCGGGACCGGGTCATCGAGCCCCTGGAGCTGGAAAATACGGACACCTTCATCACCCCGGAAAACAAGGACCGCATCGTCACCAACTATCACAAGAAGCCCGACGGCACCCTGGTCGCCTCCGCGGACTTCTATGACCGCACCATGGACCCCAGCGTGACCCCCGTGGGTGCCAGACCCAATCTGGTGACTTCCGCCACGGACTTTGCCACCTTCATGCAGATGCTGGCCAACGGCGGCACCTACAAGGGCCGGAAGCTGCTGGGCGCAGGTACGGTGGAAATGCTCCATACCAATCAGCTGGGCGAAGTGCAGCTGCGGGACTATGAGAACGATTATCTGGCCGGCTACGGCTACGGCCTGGGCTTCCGCACCCTGATGACCCAGAAGTACGGCCACAACGGCCATGTGGGCTGCTTCGGCTGGACCGGCGGCTCCGGCAGCTGGGTGGAGGCGGACCCCGTGGACAAGTTCTCCATCGCCTACATGCACAACATGATGCCCAACGAAGAGCTGTACCACCACCACCGGGTGCGCGCTACGGCTTACGGCATCATGCTCTGAGGCGCAGGAAAGACTGCCGCACCGGATATAACAGGAAAAGGTCCCCGGGAATTGGCGGATGGTCGTAAAACAGTTAATTACGGCACTCGAAATAATGTCGAGTGCCGTTTAATTTTTGAAAGCAAAATGAACCTTTCGATTCTGGCTCCCGTCTATATAAGTGAAACCGGTTTTAATCACTCATAGACCAA
>JAZSQG010000158.1:0-3120 GCA_045537855.1 Oscillospiraceae bacterium | reverse complement strand
TTCTCTTCAAAGGTATTGCGCATCAGGCCCCAGCGCCGGATGTTGCGCATCCGGGCGATGAGGGCGAAAAAGCCGCCTTCCATGCCGCTCTCCTCCCTGCTTCTTGTAACAAGTCAGTATACCACGCTCTGCATCCCATTGCAAGCAGCGGCGGTGGGCGCCGCTGCGGCATTGCGGCGAAAAAACGCTCCGGCGTTTTCCCCGGCTTGAGAAGCGGCGGAAAAGATGATAAAATAAAAAAGCCAAATCAGAATTTGACAGGGGAGCGTGATGGTATGACAAGCGCGATTATTTTTACTGTTATAGCTTGGGTTGCCGGCTTGTTTTTGGATGCAAACCTTGGCTCTAATCCGATTGGTTTTCTCGAATTAAGAACCTTGCTTCCGATTATTGTAATGGGTTGCTTCATCCTCAAGCGATTTGACAAAAAGGACAAGTAAGGAACTCCCACTTCGGCGAAGTGGTATGGAACGGCTGCTCCCTGCCGCAGCGAATGGCACGGGGCAGCATTTCAAACAAGCAGGCTGCGGCAGGCATGGCAACAGCGGGTTGCTTGCCACTTTGCCCGCGCTGCGCTATGATGGCACAGAGGTGATGCGCCATGGATACCAAGGATGTGATCCGGGAGCTGCGCAGCCGCCGGGGCTACTCCCAGGACGAGCTGGCAGAAAAGCTCTTCGTGACCCGGCAGGCGGTTTCCCGCTGGGAAAACGGCGAAACGACCCCCGGCACGGAGACTTTGAAGCTGCTGTCGCAGCTTTTCGATGTTTCCATCAACACGCTGCTGGGCTCCCCCAGGCAGCTGGTCTGCCACTGCTGCGGTATGCCCCTGGAGGACCGCGACATCAGCCGGGAGACCGACGGCATTTTCAATGAGGAATACTGCAGATGGTGCTATGCCGACGGGGACTTTACCCTGGATTTCTGGAAGCAGTATGCAGCCCTTGGGGGACAGGAAAAATTCGAAGAATTCAAAAGGACGCTCATCGGGGAATTCAACGCACTGCTCCTCCCGGAGGGGCTGCCCCCGGTGGAAGAGCTGAACGTACTGCCGGGCAGCTTCATCAATCTGGAATACCGGCTGCCCAACGGAAGCAGCGCGAAATTTCTGGACGACAAAGCCACCTATCTGGGCAGCCAGCTGGAATGCGGCTTCGGCGGCGAGCGCTGCTGCGGCATCGCGGCCAACATGGAATTTCTTCTGGTCTGCACCTATGAGGAAAACGGGGAAAACCCGGAGCTTGTGCTGTATAAGCGCAGGTAAGTCCCCGTCCTCAACGCAGTACAGCGGCCCGCCTGCCCCGAAACGGGGCGGGCGGGCCGCACAGTTTTTCAGATCCCGGCACTGGGCTTCACTGCCTCAGCCCCCGGAAGAAATCCTCCAGCAGCTTTCGGCACTCCGCCTCCAGAATGCCCCCGTAGATGGCGGGCTTGTGGCCGTAATTCTCCTCAAAGAGGTTGATCACGCTGCCGCAGGAACCGCTTTTGGCCTCTTTTGCGCCAAAAATCACCCGGGGGATGCGGGCATTGATGATGGCCCCGGCGCACATGGGGCAGGGTTCCAAGGTCACATAGAGGCTGCAGTCCTCCAGCCGCCAGTCACCCAGACGGGCGCAGGCTTCCCGGATAGCCTCCACCTCCGCGTGGGCCAGCGCGTTTTTATCTCCCTCCCGGCGGTTGCGGCCCCGGCCGATGACGGCGCCCTCCCGGAGGATGACGCAGCCCACGGGCACTTCCCCCGCCGCTGCCGCCTCCCGGGCCTGCTCCAGCGCCAGAGCCATGGCTTCTTCGTGCTCCACGGTATATCCCCGCCTTCCCCGGTTAAACTCTCCTTAAAAGGAGTGATCGCTGTGCTGGTAATGGAACTCATGGGGCAGCACCCCGTTTCCGTCGCGCCGGGGGACACGGTCCGCACCGCCGCCCGGCTCCTGAGTCTGCGCAATGTGGGCGCCCTCCCCGTGGCGGGGCCCGACCGGGTGCTGAAGGGCATCGTCACCGACCGGGACCTGATCCTCCGCTGCATGGCGGCGGGAAAGGACCCGGACAGCACCCCCGTGCGGGATGTGATGACCCGGGGTGTCTGCAGCGTTTCCCCCCATGACGAAGTTTCCCGGGCCGCCGCCCTCATGGCCCGGCGGCAGGTGCGCCGCCTGCCCGTGGCGGAGGGAGGAAAGCTGGTGGGGATGCTGGCTCTGGGAGACCTGAGCCGCAGCGGCGCAGCAGAGGCCGCCCGGACACTGGAGGAGATATCCTCCAATGTCCGGCGGCTGTAACAGGTTTCAGAAAGAGAACTTTTCCGGCTGATGGTCGGGCATGACATCCAGCCCGAAATGCTCCTGCAGCACGGCGCTCAGTTCCTCCCAGGGTACATCCCGACGGGTGACTTCGCTCCCCTCGGTGAGGGTGAGGAAGGTGTTGAACATGCTCACCCGGCCCGTTTCGGTGAAGCGGTTGAGCATGAGCATGTGCTTGAAGCCGGAGGTGGGATGGCAGTTGGTGTAGAAATTGCTCAGCTCGAAATCCTCCGCCAGGGCGGGGATATCGTCAAAGCCCAGCAGATCGGTAAAGACGCCGTCCTTTTTGATCTGCACCACATACTGCACCTGCTTGCCGGGCATCACCCGGTAGATGCAGCCGTGGGTCTCCTGCTCGGTCTCCAACTCGAAGAGCAGGGGGTCCACAAAGCAGTCGCCGCCGAAGCCCACGTCGCAGATCCAGCGCTTGCCGTCGGCCTCGCTGATGTTCATGCGGTGGCTGTGATTGCAGAAGCCCTCGCCGCCCCGGCTGACCCGGGCCAGCACGCCGTAGGTGGGGATGCCCATCTCGTTGAGGGCCCAGCAGAGGAGGGAATTCATCTCAAAGCAGTAGCCGCCCCGATTGTGGGTGACCATCTTTTCATACACATCCTCGGGCTTCACGGAAAGATTCTTTCCGTTGAACACATCCAGATTCTCAAAGGGGATGTGGGTGATGTGGCCCCGGTGCACCTTTTGCAGGCGCTGGGCGTCCGTGCCGCCCTCGGTATAGCCGATACGGGCAAAATAGCCTTGCAGATCCATCGTCGTTCTCCCATCCGCCCCGCCGGCAGCGCGCCAAGTCGGATCGTAGCCATGTCGTTCT
>JAZSQG010000212.1:0-4907 GCA_045537855.1 Oscillospiraceae bacterium | reverse complement strand
CCAGGGCTACGGCGAAGCGGGCGTATTCCGGGCACTTCCCCGTCTCCTCCGTGAGCCCCAGGGTCTCCCGGAAGCGCAGGCGCAGACCGGCGCAGTGGTACAGGGGGCCGCCCAGGAAGAGGATCTTCCCTTCCAGCTTCCGGCCCTGAGCCAGACCGCCGATGGTCTGGTTCACCACCGCCTGATAGATGGAGGCGGCCACATCCACCTTGCTTGCACCCTGATTCAGCAGGGGCTGCACATCCGTCTTGGCGAAGACGCCGCAGCGGGAGGCCACGGGGTAGATGCGCCTGGCCCGGAGGGAAGCCGCATCCAGCTCCTCCACGCTCATGTCCAGCAGCACCGCCATCTGGTCGATGAAGGCGCCGGTGCCCCCGGCGCAGCTGCCGTTCATCCGCTCGTCCAGCCCGCCGGCGAAGAAGATGACCTTGGCGTCCTCCCCGCCCAGCTCCACCACGGCGGAAACATCCGGCTCCAGCCGGCGCACCACTTCCCCGGTGGCGTAAACTTCCTGCACGAAGGGCAGCTCCCAGTTTTCCGCCAGACCCAGACCCGCCGAGCCGGAGATGCCCACGGTGAAGGGCCCTTCTTCCAGCAGCTCCCGGATGGCAAGGACCATTTCTGTGGTCTTTGCCCGCACCTGGGAGTAGTGCCGCTCATATTTTTCATACACGGGGCGGCCGTCCACCGTCAGCACCACCTTGGCGGTGGTGGAGCCGATGTCGATGCCCAGCGCCCGCTTTCCCATCGTCTGCTTATTCATTGAGACCTCCCGCTGCCGGGATGGCGGCAGCCTTTTCCAGAATGCGCAGCAGTGCCGCGGCGTCCGCCTCCTCCAGCTTTTCCAGAAACCTCTGGGTATGGAGGAAGGCTTCCCTGCGCCGCGCTTCCGCCAGCGCCCGCCCCTCCGGGCTCAGGCACACCAGCACCCGCCGCCCGTCCGCCCGGTCGCTCTCCCGCCGGGCAAGGCCCTTCTTTTCCAGACTGTGGAGCACCGCCGTGATCCGGGAGGTGCCCACGGAAAAGGCAGCGCTCAGCTCCCCGGCGGTGGCCCCGTCATGCTGGAAGCAGAGGTAAGACAGCACCGCCAGCTCCCCGCTGCTCAGCTCCCGGATGCTCTGCATCAGCTCCGTGCGCTGCAGGTGCTGGAGGTGGCTGAAAATGTCATGGGTGCGCTGCATGGCGTCCAATGGCGCTGCCCCCTTTCTCTGTCAAAATAGCTCACAATGTGAGGGATTATAGTCCCTGAAATCCCGTCTGTCAAGAAAACAGGCAGGCAGCGGGAAAAAGTTTACCGTTTATTAACCGCCGCCCCGGTCCTGCCCCCCTTCCGGGGCCGCTTTCCCCCCGCCGACACTGTCGAAAGCTTGACAATTATGAGGGAACGGCTATAATTACAGGTATTACAGTGCCGCATTGCGGCCGCAGCGGCGGAAACAAGGCTGCTGCGGGGTCAAATGAAACGGGATAAGGAGTGTTTTGCCATGGAAGCGGAACAGCTGTTCCACACAGGAAATCGCTTTGACAAACTGGGCCTGATCGCCCTGCCCGGCTCCGAGGAGCTGGCTGCGAAGATCGACAAGTGGCTGGTTGCCTGGGCTGCCAACGGACCCGAAGCGCGGGATACCTTCATTGTGGATGTGGAGTGCCCCCGTTTTTCCTCCGGCGACGGCAAGGGCCTCATCAAGGAGAGCGTCCGGGGCATGGATATCTACATCCTCACGGACATGGGCAACTACAGCTGTACCTACAACCTCTTCGGCTATGAAAACCACATGAGCCCCGACGACCACTTTGCCAACCTCAAGCGCGTCATTCAGGCCATGGGCGGCAAGGCCAACACCATCACCGTCATCATGCCCCAGCTTTACGGCTCCCGCCAGCATCGCCGCAATTCCCGGGAAAGCCTGGACTGCGCCTGCGCCCTGCAGGAGCTGCAGGCCATGGGCGTGAAGAATCTCGTCACCTTTGACGCCCACGATCCCCGGGTGCAGAACGCGGTGCCCCTCATGGGCTTTGACAATCTGATGCCCCACTATCAGGTGCTGAAGGCCATGTTCCGCCGCTTCCCCGAGATCAGCCCCGACAAGGAAAAGTTCATGGTGGTCAGCCCCGACGAAGGCGCCATGAGCCGGAATATGTACTATTCCTCCGTGCTGGGCGTGAACCTGGGCATGTTCTACAAGCGCCGGGACTATTCCCGCATCGTCAACGGCCGCAACCCCATCGTGGCGCATGAGTATCTGGGCGAATCCGTGGAGGGCAAGACCGTTCTGGTGGCGGACGACATCATCTCTTCCGGCGACAGCATGCTGGACATCGCCCGCTATATGAAGGAAAACAAGGCGGCCCGCTTCTTTGCCACCGCCACCTACGCCCTGTTCACCAACGGCTTCGACCGTTTTGACAAGGCCTATGCCGAGGGCGCCATCGACGCCGTGTTCGGCACCAACATGACCTATGTGAGCCCCGAGCTGCGCAGCAAGCCCTGGTTCGTGGAGGTGGACTGCAGCAAGTACATCGCCTACATCGTGGCGGCGGTGAACCATGAAGTTTCCATCAGCGCCCTGCTGGATCCCCATGAGAAGATCATTCAGCTCATGGAGCAGCTCCACGGCAAGGACTGAGCGGGTCGGTTACGAAAAGGAGAAACGCATGGCTTTTTGTGAAAACTGCGGAAGCCCGCTGGAAGAAAATCTGAAGTTCTGCCCCAACTGCGGCACCAGGCTGCAGGCGGCGCCCGCCGCCCCTGCGGAAGCGCCCTTTGCCGAGCCCGCACCCGCCGCGCCGGAAGTGCCGGTGGAGGAGCCCGCCGCGGCTGTTCCCCCCGTGCAGGAAAAAATTGAAAACGCTTTTCGTCAGGTGAGCGACACCGCCGATACCTCCGCTGCCTACAGCACCCAGCAGGTGAGCGAGGGGAAGGTCATGGCCGTGCTGGCCTACTTCAGCATTCTGGTGCTCATCCCCCTCTTTGCCGCCAAGGATAAGCCCTTTGCCCGCTTCCACACCAATCAGGGTCTGATCCTGCTCATCGCGGAAATTCTCTGGAGCATCGTGGACGGCATCATCGGGAAGATCCTGGGGGGCGTGCCCCTGCTGGGCGGCCTCTGGGGTGTGATCGATGCGCTGGTGGGCATCGCCATCTTTGTGCTGGCCATCCTGGGCATCATCAATGCCGCCAAGGGCCGGGCCAAGGAGCTGCCCTTCCTCGGCGCTTTCCGCATCCTGAAGTAAGCATTGCGCTTCCGCGCCCGGAAAACGGGCGCTGCGCATCAGACAGGCAGCAGGCACGGCAGAGTATCTTGCTGTGCCTGCTGCTGTATGATGAGCCGGCAGAATCAGCAAGGGGACGGAGCCGAAGGGGCGGGCGTTCCGGGCTGCGGGGAGGAAAGCGGCGCGGGATCCCGGTCCTGTCAGTCAGGCCGAATGTCCCCGGCGCAGACGGAGGAGGATAAGATGGTTTTCAAAAACGGTTCGGGCTGGAAAGCCTGCTTTGATGAGACCAGCGGGCGCTGTTTCGGCGAATACGGCGGGATTCAGGCATATCACCTGTATGAGATCACAAGGGAACGGTTCGACCGGCTCGACGAAAGCATGACGGAAGGGGATGCGGGCAGCATCATGCAGGACGGGAGGCATCTGTATATGGCGGTCGATGACCGCAGCGGGCCCCCGTATACCGTTGTGTTCGATGATGACTATGAAAGCCTGTGTCCCTGGGCCAATGTGATAAAAAGCGGGGAAGTCTGGCCGGCTGCCCTGACGGATGCGGTGGTCGAACTGTTTGCCTCCGAAACAGACAACCGCGAACAGCGAAGGAAGAAGCGGGAACAGAATCATCGGGAATGATCCCGGAGGATCCCGCTTTGCTTCACAGGGAGCGCACCCGGATACACGGGCTGCCGCCCTGTGCTGCGGCGACGGAAAAAGTCGGGCTGCATGCCGCAGCCCGGCTTTTCCCTGTATGACAAACACCGGGAAAACGGCCCGGGTGCTTTTTTGTCTTCTGCCGGAAGAGACAAAAAGTTTACAAACAGTGATTTGATTTTCCCCTTTGGGTAGTGTATAGTGGGGGGAACCGAGGGAAAGCAAAGGAGCAAAGCATGAAAGCCATCGTACTGGGAAGCGGCGCCTGGGGCACCGCACTGGCCCTGCTGCTGCTGCGGGCGGGCCATCAGGTCAGCCTCTGGACCCAAAATGAGGAAAAGGCGGCGCAGATGCGCCAAAGCCGCCTGAATCCCAAGCTGACGGGGGTGCTGCTGCCGCAGGCGCTGCACATCACCTCCGACGATGCCGAAGCCCGGGAGGCGGAGCTGGCGGTCTTTGCCGTGCCCAGCATCGCCGTGCGGGAAACGGCCCGGCGCTTTGCGCCCCTGCTGCGGCCCGATGCCATCCTCGTTTCCGCCGCCAAGGGCATCGAGCGGGGGACCCACCTGCGCATGAGCCAGCTGATCCTGCAGGCCTGCGGCGGGCCGGAGCGCATCGCCGTGCTCAGCGGGCCCTCCCATGCCGAGGAGGTGGCCCGGGGCATGCCCACCGGCTGCGTGGCGGCTGCTCCCGAGCTGCGCTGCGCCCAGGCGGTGCAGAACGCCTTTATGACCGCGGATTTCCGGGTCTATACCAATCCCGATATCACCGGGGTGGAGCTTTGCGCCGCCCTGAAAAATGTGGTGGCCCTGGGCTGCGGCATTGCCGACGGCCTGGGCTTCGGGGATAATGCCAAAGCGCTGGTCATCACCCGGGCCATGGCGGAAGCCGCCAGCCTCTGCCTTGCGGCGGGGGGCCAGCGGGAGACCTGCGCCGGTCTTGCCGGGATGGGGGACCTCATCGTGACCTGCACCTCCGTCCATTCCCGGAACCGGAGGGCGGGCCTGCTGCTGGGCCAGGGGAAAGGCGTGCAGGAAGCC
>JAZSQG010000133.1:0-8580 GCA_045537855.1 Oscillospiraceae bacterium | reverse complement strand
ACGACCTGGCTACGACCCTACTTAGGCTGAAGCGCCCGCCGCAGCGCAGCAGCCAGGCGGCTGCACGGCAGAGTTCCTCCGGGCTGCAGCTTTCCTGCCGGGCCGTACCCCGGCTCCCCGCCGCCACACCGCCGCTGGCGGAATAATAGGGCGGGTTGGATACCGCAAGGTCAAACTGTTCCCGGGGCAGGCAGCCGCGGTAATCCCGCAGGTCGGCACACAGACTTTCCAGCTTCCAGCCGTTGAGGGCGGCGTTTTCCGCCGTGCGCAGGGCAGCCCGGGGCAGAATATCCACCGCCAGCACCTCCAGCCGGGGCTCGCGCCCCAGCAGCTGCAGGCTCAGGGCGCCGCCGCCGCAGCCCAGGTCGCAGACCCGCTTCACCCGACTCAGAGACGTGAAGGCCCCCAGCCAGGCGGTATCCGAGCTGAGGGGAAAGAGCCCCTCTTCCTGCTGATACAGCGGCCCATCGGGCCAAAGCCGCGTGATTTCCACCCTGCAACCTCCTAAAAGCGCCGGATATACGGATGCCCGGGGCAAATCGCCCCGGACATCTCAGCTGCTATGCTCTGACTTACTCTGCCGCGATGGCGCTGACAGGGCAGTTGGCGGCGCAGGTGCCGCAATCAACGCATTCATCAGCGTTGATGACGCACTTGCCGTCGACTTCCTTGATGCACTCCACGGGGCAGTTTTCCTTGCAAACGCCGCAGCCGACACATTCGTCGGGATTGATTTTGTATGCCATGAGAAGCACCTCCACTTGTAAATCTAACTCATCTTACCACAAATACTTAAAAATGCAACTGTAAAACATGAAAAAGTTTGGTCAGATTTGGTCAAAAAGCTATTGACATTCGCAGCCCCTCGTGTTATTCTTTGGTCAAAGATAGTCAAAGTCAAACAAAAGGAGAATCAAACCCATGGGTATCAGCGACGCCATCGCCCGCTTTATTCTGGAGACGCTGGCAGCATCGGAGGGACAGGCAGAACTGCAGCGCGCCGAACTGGCGCAGCGTTTCGGCTGCGTCCCCAGCCAGATCAACTATGTGATTTCGACACGTTTTTCCCCGGAACACGGCTATATTGTAGAAAGCCGCCGGGGCGGCGGCGGATATATCCGCATCACCCGGGCCGTGAGTCCGGCGCAGCAGCTGCTGATGCACATGGTAAATGCCGTGGGTGAGGAAATTGACCTTCCCAGCGCCCGGGCCTTTCTGTCAAACGGCCTGAACGCCAACGTGCTGAGCCCCGCCACGGTCCGCCTCATGGAGGCCGCCATCGGAGAAAACGCCCTGCGCAGCGCGCCCCCACCCCTGCGCAACCGGATCCGGGCCTCCATTTTCAAACAAATGCTTTTATGCGCAGTATAAAGACAGGAGGAATTGACGATGCTTTGTCAGAACTGCAAAAACGCAAACGCGGATTTTCACTACAAGTCCACCATCAACGGCAAGACCAGCGAACTGCATCTCTGTGCCGAGTGCGCGGCCAAAATGGCCCCCAAACTGAATCTGGACGATACCTTTTCCCTGAACAGTTATCTGGGCAGTCTGCTGCCCGGCTTCATGGGCCCCTTCAATACCCTGCCGGAGACCCGGCGCTGCCCCCTCTGCGGCGCCACCGCCCGGGATATCCGACGCAGCGGCAAGGTGGGCTGCGCTCAATGCTACGAGAGCTTTTCCGAGCTGCTCCTGCCCTATATCCAGCGGATCCACGGAACCGCCCGCCACAGCGGGAAGCTCCCTGCCGCTGCGGGGGAAAGCCTGAAGCGACGGCGGGAAGCGGAAAGCCTGCAGGCAGAGCTGAAGCAGGCGGTGGAAGCCCAGGAATTCGAAAAAGCTGCAGAGCTGCGGGACAGGCTGCGTGCTCTGGAATCGGAAGAATAAGGAGGTGTCAGGATGGAAGCAAAATGGTATGAATGCAGCGGCGACTGGGGCGATATCGCCGTATCCAGCCGCGTCCGGCTGGCAAGAAATCTTTCCGACTACCCCTTCCCCGCCAGACTCAGCGCCTCCGACGCAAAAGAGGTCCTGGACAAGGTCTCCGCCTGTCTGGCGGAAGAGGGGCTGCAGTAACTGGAGCTCAGCGGCTTGAGTGCCGACCGGCGTGGCGCCCTGGTTGAACGCCACCTCATCTCCCCGGAACTGGCAGGCAAAGGCGGCAGCTCCGGCGTCTGCATCAGCGAGGATGAGCGTATCAGCGTCATGATCAACGAAGAAGACCACCTGCGCATCCAGGTGCTGGGCAGCGGTCTCTGCCTCAGCAGCTGTCTGGAGACGGCCTCTGCTCTGGACGACCGCCTGGAACGGCAGCTCCCCTACGCCTGGGATGAACGCCTGGGCTATCTCACCCACTGCCCCACCAATCTGGGCACCGGCCTGCGGGCCAGCGTAATGCTGCACCTTCCCGCCCATCAGGAAAGCGGCGAGATCCGCTCCCTCATCGCGGGCCTCACCAAGCTGGGCTTCGCCGTGCGGGGCTTCTACGGCGAGGGCAGCGCCGCAGCAGGCGGACTGTACCAGATCTCCAACCAGATGACACTGGGCCCCACGGAACAGGAAACCGTGGAGCGCCTTGAAAAAGCCGTCTGCTCCACCGTGGAGCGGGAACGGGCCCTGCGCAAGCTGCTCCGGGAGAAGGATCCCCTGTGGCACAACGACAAGGTTTGGCGGGCCTACGGCATCCTGAAGCACGCCCGGCGCATCAGCAGCAGCGAAGCCATGGAGCTGCTCAGCGATCTGCGCATGGGCGCCGGGGGCGAAGATCTGCCCCAGCTGGAACCGGGGGTACTGAACCGCCTGCTCCGGCAGATCCAGCCCCATCACCTTTCTCTCGCAGCGGGCGAAAGCCTGGCGGAAAGCGCACGGGACAGCGCCCGGGCCGCCCTGCTCCGGGAGAGCATCGGATAGGAGGTAATCCCATGGGATTTGAAGACAGACTGACGGAACGGGCCAAGCGGGCCCTGCATCTGGCCTATGAGGCCGCAGCGGAGCTGGGCCACAGCTATGTGGGCAGCGAACATATCCTGCTGGGCCTTGCCCGGGAAGGCGGCGGCGCCTCCCGCTGTCTGCGCGCCGGGGGCTTTGACCCGGAACGCCTGCAGATACTGGTAGAAAAAGCCGTCGGACGGGGCACGGCCGGTCAGCAGCCCGCGCAGGGCTATACGCCCCGGGCAAAAAAGGTCATCGAGCTGGCCACGGCGGAAGCCGCTCAGCTGGGACAGAACTATGTTTCCACGGAGCATCTCCTCATCGGCATCCTCCGGGAGGGGGACAGCGTGGCGGTGCGGCTGCTGGCCGCAGGCGGGCTGGACGGCAGCAAGCTCTATACGGAGCTGCTGGAAAGTCTGGGCGCGCCGGGCACCGGCTTCACCGGCAATAAGCTCCCCCAGCAGCCCGCCCCCGCCCGGGGCCGGGAGCGCAAAAGCGACACCAAGACCCTGGATCAGTTCTCCCGGGACCTGACCGCCGCTGCCGCCAAGGGGATGCTGGACCCGGTCATCGGCCGGGATCAGGAGATCCAGCGGGTAATCCAGATCCTCAGCAGGCGCAGCAAGAATAACCCCGTCCTTATCGGGGAACCCGGGGTGGGCAAAACCGCCATCGCCGAAGGTCTGGCTCAGAAAGTCTCCGCGGGAGACGTACCCGAAACCCTGCGCGGTAAGCGCATCGTGTCTCTGGATCTCAGCGGCATGGTAGCGGGCACCAAATATCGGGGCGATTTCGAAGAGCGCATTAAAGCCGCCATTGAAGAGGTGCAGAACGTGAAAAACGTCATCCTCTTCGTGGACGAACTGCACACCATCATCGGCGCAGGCGCCGCAGAAGGCGCCATTGACGCGGCCAACATCATCAAGCCCGCCCTTGGCCGGGGTGAACTGCAGATCATCGGCGCGACCACGCTCAATGAATACCGCAAGCACATTGAGAAGGACGCCGCTCTGGAACGCCGCTTCCAGCCGGTAACGGTGGCCGAACCCAGCCGTGAAGAATCCGTGCAGATCCTCAAGGGTCTGCGGGACAAGTACGAGGCGCACCACAAGCTCAGCATCCCGGATGACGCCATTACGGCCGCCGTGGAAATGAGCGCCCGCTATATCAGCGACCGCTTCCTGCCGGACAAGGCCATCGACCTTGTGGACGAGGCAGCCAGCCGCGTGCGCATGGAAAGCCTGACTCTGCCCCCTGACCTGAAGACGCTGGAGGGACGGATCGAAAGCGTCAGAAAGGAAAAGGACGCCGCTGCGGCAGAGCAGGACTTCGAGAAGGCCGCCACCCTCCGGGATCAGGAAAAAGCCCTCCGGGAGGAGCTGGAGGCGGTGCGGAAAAAGTGGGAACAGACCCAAAGCAGCGGGCAGGGCTGCGTCACCCCCGAGGACATCGCCGCGGTGGTATCCGGCTGGACGGGCATCCCCGTCACTACCCTCACCGAGGATGAAAGCCGGAGGCTCCTGCGCATGGAGGAGATCCTCCACCGCCGGGTGGTGGGCCAGGATGAGGCGGTCAGCGCCGTTTCCCGGGCCATCCGCCGGGGCCGGGTGGGTCTGAAGGACCCCAAACGCCCCACCGGCAGCTTCCTCTTCCTGGGCCCCACGGGCGTGGGCAAGACGGAGCTGTGCCGGGCACTGGCGGAAGCCATGTTCGGGGACGAAAACGCCATCATCAAGCTGGACATGTCCGAGTATATGGAAAAGCACACCGTCAGCAAGCTCATCGGCTCTCCTCCGGGCTATGTGGGCTATGACGACGGCGGTCAGCTCACGGAGAAGGTGCGGCGCAGACCCTACGCCGTCATCCTCTTCGACGAGATCGAAAAAGCCCACGAGGACGTGTTCAACATCCTCCTCCAGATCATGGAGGACGGCGTGCTCACCGACTCTCAGGGCCGCCGGGTGGACTTCAAAAACGCGGTCATCGTCATGACCTCCAATGTGGGCGCAAAAAACATTACGGAAAAGCAGAAAACCCTGGGCTTTGCCGTGTCGGAACACAGTGCGGAGACCTCCGCGGCGGACATTCGCTCCAATGTGATGGCCGAGCTCCGCCGCACCTTCAAGCCTGAATTTCTCAACCGCATTGACGACATCATCGTCTTCCACCAGCTGAGCCGGGAGGATATCCGCAAGATCGCCTCCGGCATGGTACGGGAAGTGGCCGCCAGACTGGAAGGTCTGGGGGTGCGCCTGGAAGTGGAGGACAGCGCCCTGGAGCTGCTGGCAGACGCGGGCTTCGACCCCGTCTACGGCGCAAGACCTCTGCGCCGGGCCATTCAGAGCACCCTGGAAGACAAGGCGGCGGAACTCCTCCTTTCCGGCGCCCTGCAGAAAGGGGGCACGGCCCTGGCCAGAGGCGAAGCAGGACAGGTCATGCTGGAGCCCGCAATGGGCGAAAATGAAAAGCAGCCCGAAGCCGACATCTGACCCTCCGCCGTCTTCCTCCCATGGAAGCGCTTCTGCAAAAAAGAAAGACCGTGATGCGTGCATCACGGTCTTCTTTTTTTCCGGGCCGATTGCAGCCCGGGGTCATGTCTGTTATAATGAAATATCCTGCTCAGGGCGCTGCCGCCTCCCGGCGGATGAGCTCCGCCCAAAGGGCATAACCCTTCGGCGTGGGGTGGATGCCGTCCCAGGTCAGTTCTTCCGGCAGGCTGCCCTCTTCGTCGGCCATCAGGCTCCACACGTCGATGACCCGGGCATCCCAGGCTTCCGCCAGCTTCCAAAGTTCCCCGTTCACCGCCCTGCAGCGCTGGTTGCTGAAATACTCCGTGCCCCCGTAGGGCTCGTAGATGGGCGGGGCGGTGCAGATGTAAAGCCGGGCTTCCGGCTGGCAGCATTTCAGGTACTCTATCAGCCGTTCCAGCCGGGGATACACTCCCTCGAGTTCATAGCCCATTTCATTGGTGCCGTAGATCAAAATGATCTTGGCATATTGCCGTTCATTCAGCCGCTGCTCCAGGAGGGATTCCTGCCCGCTGCCGTCCCGATACAGATCCGTATCGAAGGTGTAGACGCTGCCGCCGTTGCGGTAGAGCACTTCCGGCGCCGTGAGGGCCCCGGTCTGGGACAGGCCCCCGGCCAGAGAGTTCCCCAGGAGCAGGCAGTCACGGAACCATGCGTCCCCGGCATAAAACTCGCACTTCCACTTCCGGTATTCGCCGTGGCGCAGCCGCAGCAGCAGCTGTGCCCCCTCCGCCCTGCTGAGCTGACGCTCCGGGTGGAAACAGCCGTCGTCATAGCCTTCCAGCACACCGGCGGCATAGGCTGCCAGCACCGCTTCCGCCTGCTCCCGGGGCAGGCTTTCCAGGTCGGCGATGCCCCCGGCCAATTCCGCCGGATCATAGTGACCTTCCAGCCCTTCCGGGAGCGACCACAGGCCCCGGCGATGGAGCAGCAGCGCCGTTTCCCCCCGATCCAGAGGCAGGGACATGCTTCCCCGGTCCTCCTCCCGGAGGACGCCCGCTTCCAGCGCAAGGGTAAAATACGGTTCCCACCAGTCGGCACCCACAGGCTGCTCCGGCACCGCATCGGCAAAGAGCATCTTCACCAGCTGTGCCTTGGTCAGCAGCTTTTCGGGATAAAAAAGGCCGTCATCGAAGCCATGGATGATGCCCTCCTCCGTCAGCTGCAGCACCGCCTCCCGGAACCAGTCCCCTTCCCGCACATCGGCAAAGCCGGTTCCGGGAAGGCCCGCTTTTTCGTTTGTCTCCCCGGCCGCAGAAAAGCCTCCCGCCAGCATGAGCAGGCACAGGCACAGCGCCGGGATATATTTCCATTTTTTCATGGGCCGCATCATACCACATTTCACCCCCGAATGCAACCGAAGGGGCTTCCGCGCCCCCCGAAGGAGAACGCCATGTCCTTTGTACATCTGCATGTTCACAGTGAATACAGCCTGCTGGACGGCGCCTGCCGCATCGAAAAGCTGGTGCAGCGGGTAGCGGAACTGGGTCAGACCGCCGTAGCCGTCACGGACCACGGCGTCATGTACGGCGCGGTGACCTTCTATAAAGCCGCCAAAAACGCCGGTATCAAACCCATCATCGGCTGCGAAGTGTATGTCGCCCCCAGAAGCATGCATGACCGGGAGCACGGCATCGACAACGAAGCCCGGCACCTGGTGCTGCTCTGCGAAAACGAGACGGGCTACCGCAACCTCTGCTATCTGGTATCCGCCGCCTTTCAGGAGGGTTTCTACATTAAGCCCCGGGTGGATAAGGAACTGCTGCGCAGCCACAGCGAAGGGCTCATCGCCCTGAGCGCCTGTCTCGCGGGCGAGATCCCCCGCCTGTTGCGGCAGGGGGACTATTCCGGGGCCAAAAACGCCGCCCTGGAGCTCAGCGAGATCTTCGGCCCCGGTAACTTCTATCTGGAACTGCAGGACCACGGCATCCGGGAGCAGCAGGAGGCCAACGTCGGCATCCTCCGCCTCCACCGGGATACGGGGCTGCCCCTGGTCATCACCAACGATGCCCACTACCTGAAGAAGGAGGACAGCCGGGCCCAGGATGTACTCATGTGCATCCAGACCCAGAAGACGGTGAACGACCCGGACCGGCTGAGCTTCGAGACTCAGGAATTCTATATCAAGTCCGAAGCGGAGATGCGTGCCCTCTTCCCCGACTGGTCGGAAGCGGCAGACAATACCCAGCACATCGCCGACCGCTGCAATATGGACTTCACCTTCGGCACCTACCACCTGCCGGAATTTCAGCTGCCGGAAGGAGAAAGGGACGCCGGGGCCTACCTGCGCCGCCTGTGTCAGGAGGGGCTCCGCCGGCGCTACGGCGACCGTACCCCCGAAATGCAGGAAAAGCTGGATTTTGAGCTGGCCACCATCGATCAGATGGGTTTCAACGAGTATTTCCTCATCGTGCAGGATTTCGTCCGCTTCGCCAAAGATAACGGCATCCCCGTGGGCCCCGGCCGCGGCAGCGCTGCCGGCAGCGTGGTGAGCTACAGTCTGGGCATCACGGATGTGGACCCGGTGCAGTACAGCCTGTATTTTGAACGCTTCCTCAACCCCGACCGGGTGAGCATGCCGGATATCGACATCGACTTCTGCGTGGAGCGCCGGGGCGAAGTTGTGGATTATGTTAACCGAAAATACGGCAGCGACCACGTGGCGCAGATCGCCACCTTCGGTACCATGGCAGCACGGGCGGCCATCCGGGATGTGGCCCGGGCACTGGGTTTCAGCTATGCCGACGGGGACCGGGTGGCCAAGCTGGTGCCCGCCACCCTGAATATGACCCTGGATGATGCCCTGCGCCTCTCCAAACCCCTGAAGGAACTCTACGACAACGAGGAGAGCATCCGGGATCTGGTGGATACCGCCCGGGCGCTGGAGGGCATGCCCCGGCACGCTTCCACCCATGCAGCAGGGGTGGTCATCACCCGCAAGCCGGTATTTCAGTATGTCCCCCTCTCCCGGAACGACGATGTGGTGGTGACCCAGTATCCCATGACCCAGCTGGAAGAGCTGGGTCTGCTGAAAATGGACTTTCTGGGCCTGCGCAACCTCACCGTCCTCTGGGATGCGGTGGAGCGGGTGCGCCGGCTGGAGCCGGATTTCTCCCTTTCG
>JAZSQG010000224.1:0-3694 GCA_045537855.1 Oscillospiraceae bacterium | reverse complement strand
GCAGGGGGAAATACTGGGATTCTTTGGGAACTATGCCCTTGTCAGAAGTAAAAATTTCTGATAAAATCATTGAATTGAAAACGAAAGGGGGTGAATTTGTGACAAACGAGATCAAGGACCTGCGTCTGGCGGTGCTCATTGACGCGGAGAATGTGCCGCACAGCAGCCTGAAGGCGGTGATGGAGGAGGTGGCCATCTACGGGACGCCCACCATCAAGCGCATCTACGGGGACTGGACCAGTCCCAATGTGGGAGGCTGGAAAACTTCACTGCTGGAAAACGCGGTGACACCCATTCAGCAGTACAGCTACACCAGCGGGAAGAATTCCACCGACTCTGCCATGATCATCGACGCCATGGATATTTTGTACGAGGGGAAGACCGACGGCTTCTGCATCGTGTCCAGCGACAGCGACTTTACAAGACTCGCCATCCGACTCCGGGAGGCGGGGATGAAAGTCATCGGCATGGGCGAAAAGAAGACCCCCGTGGCCTTCCGTGCTGCCTGCGACAAATTTATCTATATTGAGGTCATCCGCGCCGCTGCCCAGAGCCGGCAGAAGGCCGCTCAGCCCGCAAAGCAGGCTTCCAAGGCTGCCGAAAGCAAGGGCGAGAGCAAGGCGGAGAGCAAGAGCAAGTCCAAAAGCACGAAAAAGAGCAAAACTGCCCAGCCGGAAAAGCAGGAGACTGCGCCCGCCGCCCCCGCGGAGGCGGAAAAGGCGGAGAGCCTGGCTGCCCGGAAGGAGCAGGGCGTGCCGGAAGAGATCGTCAAGCTCATTGTGGACAGCGTATCCGACATCACCGACGAGGACGGCTACGCCTTCATGGGCGAACTGGGAAATCTGCTGCTGAAGAAGCAGCCGGATTTCGACCCCAGAAACTTCGGCTATACCAAGCTGACCCAGCTCATCCGGGCCATCGGCCGCTTTGAGATCGATGCCCGGGTCATTGATGCCACCAAGACCCGGCACATCTATCTCCGGGACAAGGAAGCATGAGAAAGCATGGAACGCGCCGCAGGCGGCGCAGACTGCTGCCGATTCTGCTCCCGGTCCTCATCGGCTGGCTCCTGTGGTCCAACTTCTGCCTGAAAACGGTGACGGTGGAGGTGCCTCTCCGGGATCTGCCGGAGCGCTTCGACGGCTTTCGCATCCTCCACATTTCCGACCTGCACGGGCGGAAGCTGCTCTACCCCCAGCTGCTGGCAGCCGCCCGGGAAGCCCGGGCGGACCTCATCGCCATCACGGGAGATCTGGCGGACGAAGAAAGCGAGCTTCCGGAGCTGGAAGTGCTTCTTGCCGAGCTTACGAAGCTGGCAAGGGTGTGCTATGTTACCGGAAACCACGAGTGGGCGGGGCTGGAAACGGAAGCATGGCTGGACCGGCTGGAGCGGCTGGGCGTAACGGTGCTGCGGGGCAGCTTCCTGCAGCTGGAGCGGGCCTCTGACCGCCTCTATATCGTCGGTGCCGACGACCCCAACGGCTACCGGGAGCAGCCGGGACCGGGGGATGCCCTGGCCCTTGTCCCCGCCGGGGAAGAGAGCTGCACCGTCTGCCTCTTCCACAGGCCGGAGGCCTTCCCGGATCTGGCGCTGCAGGGCTGCGACCTGCTCCTCAGCGGCCATAACCACGGCGGACTGGTCCGCCTGCCCCTGCTGGGCGGGATTTTTTCCCCCGGCGGGGGGCTGCTGCCTGCCTATGACGGCGGGCTCTACGCTCTGGGCGACAGCTATATGCTGGTCTCCCGGGGCATGTCGGGTGCATTCGGGCTGCCCCGGGTGGGAAATCCCCCGGAGCTGCCCCTGATCATTCTGAGAGACAGAGAGGAATCGACATGATCCAGAATTTGAAAACCCTGATGCGCATTGCCAAAGAAGCCCGGGGCCATAAGATCTACATGATCACTGCCGCCCTGTGTACGCTGGTGCTCACCTGCCTGAGCCTGCTGGGGCCCCGGATCCAGACCCGGGTGCTGAGTCTGGTGGAAAGCGGCCTCACGGAGGAGAAGCTCCGCACCGTGGTGGGCCTGTGCATCTGGCTGCTGGTGGTCTACATCCTGCGGGGCTTCCTGCGGCTGGCGGGCAACGTCATTGCCCACAAGGCCAGCTGGGAGATCGTCACCAACATCCGCATGCAGGTCTACCGCCGCATCCAGAGCTTCTCCGCCGGATACTTTGCCAAGGCCAAGACCGGCGACCTGATGAGCCGCTGCGTGGGG
The DNA here is from genome assembly GCA_045537855.1 of Oscillospiraceae bacterium. GTDB lineage: Bacteria > Bacillota > Clostridia > Oscillospirales > Oscillospiraceae > UBA1774. Next base: position 1,477 of record JAZSQG010000224.1, on the reverse strand, counting down.
GACGTGGCCACCTTTGAGCAGCTCTACGCCCACATCATTCCCGACGGGATCGCCAACGTGGTCACCTTTGTGGGCGTTGCGGTGATCCTCTTCACCCAGAATGCCAAGCTGGCTCTGCTCACCTGCCTGCCCCTGCCCTTTATCGTACTCTCCTCCGGCTGGATGATGAAGGCCATCACCCCCTGGTTCCGCAGAATTCAGGACTCTCTCAGCGGCATGAACATTGCCCTGCAGGACAGCTTTACCGGCATTCAGGAGATCCGGGCCTTCGGCCAGGAAGAGCGGCAGGCTCAGCGGGTGCAGAAGGAAGTGGACGCCTACTCCTACGCCATGGTCCAGAGCGTCTATGCCGGTGCCCTGTTCCACCCCTTCGTGGAGCTGCTCACCGCCCTGGGTCCCGTCATCATCCTCCTCTTCGGCGGCCTCATCGCCTACCGGGGCGGCATCGAGCTCAGCGGCATCATGGGCTTCCTGCTGTATGTGAGCCTCTTCTTTGCCCCCATCACCGGTCTGACCCAGCTGCTGGAGCAGGCGCAGCAGGCCCTGGCGGGTGCCGAGCGCGTACTGGAAATTCTGGATACCCCCGTGGAGATTCAGAACGCCGAAAACCCCGTCATTCCCGATGAGATCCGGGGCGACATCACCTTTGAAAACGTGAACTTCGGCTACAGCGAGGATAAGCGGGTGCTGGAACATGTGTCCTTCCACGCCGCCCCCGGCAGCTTCCTGGCCATTGTGGGCCCCACCGGCGCCGGTAAGACCACGGCGGTGAAGCTGGCAGCCCGCCTCTATGACCCGGCAGACGGCCGCGTGCTGCTGGACGGTCACGATCTGCGCAGCCTCCAGCTGGAAAGCCTGCGCCGGGCCGTGGCCTATGTGCCCCAGGATACCTTCCTCTTCAACTGCAGTATCGCCGAGAACATTGCCTTCGGCCGGCCGGAAGCCAGCCGGGAGGAGATCATGGCTGCGGCGAAGATCGCCCGCATCCATGACGATATCATGGAGATGCCCGAGGGCTACGACAGCCCCGTGGGCGAGCGGGGCGTGCGCCTCTCCGGCGGTCAGAAGCAGCGTCTTGCCATCGCCCGGGCGGTCATCTGCGGTGCGCCCGTGCTGATCCTGGACGAAGCCACCAGCTCCGTGGATGCGGAGACCGAGCGCCTGATCCAGAAATCCATCGACGAGCTGGCGGGCAGCCGCACCATCATCGCCATTGCCCACCGCCTGAGCACCATCAAGAATGCCGACTGCATTCTGGTGATGGAAAACGGCCATATCGTGCAGCAGGGCACCCACGCCCAGCTCATGGCCGACAGCGAAGGCCGCTATGCCAGAATGTACCGCCTGCAGACGGAAAAGGACCGGCTGCTGGCAGAGGAACTGGCTCTGGGCATGCGGGAACTGGAGGAAGGGGAATAAGCCCCCGCACTCCGCATTTCCGCACAAAATCAAAACGCACAGCCGCCCTATATGGCCG
>JAZSQG010000124.1:0-8626 GCA_045537855.1 Oscillospiraceae bacterium | reverse complement strand
GCCAGGATATTGGGGTTCGGCGTTTCTGCATGTATCCGTATCATGTAACTCAGTCGTCGGTTTCTTCGTCCTCTGCCGCCTCTTTGGGGAGCATGCGCACCAGCGCCTCTTCAATGCGGTGGCGGCGGATGCGCCGCACCTCCACCTCCAGCCCGGCCACCGTGCAGCGGGGCTGGCTGCCGTCCCGGGGGACTTCCGCCAGGGCGCTGAAGATGAGGCCGCCCAGGGTCTCAAATTCGTCCGAGGGCCGCTTCCAGCCCAGGGCTTCGGAAATATCGTCCAGGGGTACGGAGCCCGACATGCGCCAGCGCCCGTCCTCCAGCTTTTCCAGGAGGCAGTCCGGCTCGTCATCCCGTTCCAGCAGCTCGCCCACGATGGCTTCCAGCAGGTCCCGCATGGAGACCACGCCCTCCACGCCGCCGTATTCGTCCAGCACCACGGCGAAGAATTCCCGCCGCTTCTTCATGTCTTCAAAGAGCACGTCCGCCTTCACGGAGTCGGGCACGAAGAAGGGTTCGTCCACGGCCCCGGCCATGACGGTCTCCCGCTTCCGGTCGGGCAGGCGGAAATAGTCCTTGGCATTGAGGATGCCCACCACATCGTCCGCCGATTCCCGGCAGATGGGATAGTGGCTGTGCCGGCTGCCGCGCACGGTCTCATCCCAGCTTTCGTCGGAATCCTCCAGCCAGAGGAAGTTCACCAGGGTGCGGTGGGTGGCAAGCTCCCCGGCGGTGACGTCGTCAAACTCGAAGATGTTCTGGAGCATCTGCTTTTCGTCCGGGTCGATGGAGCCGCTCTCCGTGCCCACATCGATGAGCATGCGGATCTTTTCCTCGGTGACCTTGTCATCCTCCGCTGCCGGGTCGACGCGCAGCAGGCGCAGCACCCCGTTGGTGGAGGCGCTCAGGAGCCAGACCAGAGGGGAGAAGACCCTGGAAATGCCGCTGAGCATGCCGGACATGCCCAGGGCCATGCCCTCGGGATTCTTCATGGCCAGACGCTTGGGCACCAGTTCCCCGAAAACCAGGGTGAAATAGCTGAGGATCAGGGTAATGAGAATGACACACACGGTGTTCAGCGCCCCGGAAGAGATGCCGATATCGGCCTTTTCCACCGCCGCCACGATCCGGGCGGCGAAGTTATCCGCCGCGAAGGCGGAGCCCAGAAAGCCGGACAGGGTGATGGCCACCTGAATGGTGGCAAGGAAGCGGGAGGGCTGCTCCGTGAGCTTTACCAGCCGCTTTGCCCGCTTATCGCCCTGCTGGCTGAGCCGGTTCAGCCGGGCGTCCTCGGTGCTGATGACGGCGATCTCCGCGCAGGCAAACACCGCGTTGCAGAAGATCAGAAGAACCTGCAGCAGAAGCTGCCATATCAAGGGGTCTTTCAATGTACTTCCTCCCGGCAGCTCAGGTCCCGAAACGCACAAAAAGCCCGCTCAAGGCTTCCCCGGGAAGCCTGAGCGCGCCTGCAGTCCGCTTCGTATTCATACTGTGAGGGATGGGGCATCGGCTGGCGCCGTCACCGTCGTCCATGGATCTTTAGCCGCCTGTCATAATAATATCGCGGAAAAGTATAGCGCAGGGGAGGGGAGGCTGTCAAGGGGCGGGGGAGTTTTTAAGCGGATTTTTGCCGGAATCTTCCGGAACGCTCTGCCGCAGCAGGGCCGCAGCAGGGCTGCAGCCCAACTGCAGGAAAGGCGGCGGAACGGGGCAATCCGCCGTTGCTTTTGCGCCGCTGATATGCTATTCTCATAGTAAAATGGAAAACAATAAAATTCAGGAGGCTAATACAGTATGATCCCTTTCATCATTGACCTGGACGATCATGCGGGCAGCGGGATCCGCGATTTTACCCGTTACCATGCAAACGGCGAGCGGGAAGAGGTAATGAGCGCGGTGCTGGACGGCGAAGGCGTCCACGGCCATTACAACATCACCGACACCGTCATGTGCAAGATGCCCACCGGCGTCACGGTGGAGGAAGCCCTGAAGATGAACCATGTGCATGTAAACGGCTTTGAGACCTTCTTTGTGGACAGCGGCAGCATGTACCTGGTGGTAGACGGCTACCGCACCGTCATCCATGAGGGGGACATCGTCCATCTGCAGGCCGGTCAGACCCACGGCATGGCCTCCATTGAGGATGTGAAGTGGCGCGGCTTCTTCCATGACCTGGATTCCTTCAACGACGCCATTGAAGTCAACGAAGTGCTGAGCCGTCTGGGCATCGACATGATGGACCCCGATTTCAGCAAGGCCAAGGGCCCCCGGGACTTCATCCGCATGGAACCCCCCGTGTGCACCGACATCCCCGTGGAGCAGATGGCTGCGGTGAAGCACCCCAGCCGCCCCCACTCCACTTATCGGTTTGACGGCGTCACCGTGAAGCTCATCGTGCCCCGCTGGGAAAATGCCGGCGTCAGCGAAGTGGTGCTGGCGGAGATGGATGCGGGTACCGCCATCAACTGGGGCTATCACCGCAACCGGGAGCAGTTCTATGTCCGCAAGGGCAAGGTGAAGCTGAGCATCTTCGGCGAAGAGCACATCGCCGGCAAGGCCTGCGTCATCAACGTGCCCAAGCTCGCCCCCTTCAGCCTCACGGCCCTGGAAGACGCGGAAGTGTACGATATGGGCGGTCAGCCCCGCTGGTCCGCCTTCCTGCAGGATTACCTCTCCATCCAGGTGAACGACCCCCAGCGTCTGCAGGACAAGGAAGCCATGGAAGCCCTGAAGGCCAAGTTCGGCGTGGAAGTTCAGTCCATCGTCAGGGGCTGAAACGGGCCGCGCGGCAGAAACGCATATCAGATGTAACGTTTAACAGGAGGAACCAATCATGACCAAGGCTGAAATCATTGAACTGTGTGCCAAAACCGCCCGGGAAGCCCAGATCCGCGACGACGTCTGCTCCCGGAGCACCCTCATCGGCCTGAAGGCCTATTTCGATTTTATTCCCGACGATCTCATCCGCGCCTCTGCCAGCCTCTGCGGCGGCGCCGGGGCCAGCAGCGGCAGCTGCGGCGCCTATACCTGCGGCCTGCTGGCGGTGGGTCTGAAGTATAACGTGCCTCTGGATGTGGAACTGGCAGACCCCGAGACCTTCAACATCGGCCAGAGCAAGTTCATGGAATTCCGGGACCGTTTCCTGAAGGAATTCGGCGCCACCCTCTGCCCCGAGCTGCACAAGCAGGTCTACGGCCGCAGCTACATCTTCACCAACCCCGATGATGTGGCGGAGTATTTCCAGATCGAAGACCACGCCACTCAGTGTGCCGACGTGGTGGAGCGGGCCACCCGCCTCTGTGCCGCCTTCCTGCTGGAAGACGAGGACATCTGAGAAAGCCGGAACCGACTGTGAAAATCGCCATCATCGGCGGCGTTGCCGCCGGCGCGGGCGCTGCCGCCAAGGCGCGCCGTACCAATGAGGACTGCGAGATCGTCATGTTTGAGCGGGGAAGCTACGTTTCCTTTGCCAACTGCGGCCTGCCCTACTACATCGGCGGCGTCATTGAGGACCGGGACGAGCTGCTGCTCTTCACCCCCGAGATGTTCCGCAGCCGCTTCAACGTGGATGTGCGCCTGAACACCGAGATCATCGATCTGGACCGGGCTGCCAAAACCGTCACGGCCCAGGGCCCCGACGGGGAGACCTACACCGAACACTATGACAAGCTGGTGCTGGCCACCGGCGGCAAGCCCCTGCTGCTGCCCATCCCGGGCATCGAGCGCAAGGGCGTCTACAATGTGTTCACCGTGCCGGATGCCGACGCGGTGGTCTCCTGGCTGGAAGCCGACACCAAATCCGCCGTGGTGGTGGGCGGCGGCTTCATCGGTCTGGAAAGCGCCGAAAACCTCCGGGAGAAGGGCGTGGAAGTCACCCTGGTGGAGCGTCTGCCCCAGGTGATGAGCAACATGGACGCGGAGTTTTCCGAAGTCATCGTCCGGGAGCTGGAAAGCCTGGGCATCCGGGTGCTCACCGGCGTTTCCCTGCAGGAAATCCAGGGCGGGGAGAAGGTCAGCGGCGTGAAGCTGGACAGCGGGGAAGAGATCCCCTGCGATCTGGTCATCATGGCTGCCGGCGTCCGGGGCAGTACGGAGCTGGCCCAGAAGGCCGGCCTGAAGCTGGGCGAGACCGGCGGCGTCTGGGTGGATGCCTCCATGCGCACCAGCGACCCGGATATCTACGCCGGCGGCGACATTGTGGAGTCCGTCCATCTGGTGAGCGGGAAAAAGGTCCGGGTGCCTCTGGCGGGTTCCGCCAACAAGCAGGGCCGCGTGGCAGGTGCCAACGCTGCCGGCGGGAAGATGCTCTTCCAGGGCGTGCTGGGCACCGCCATCCTGAAGGTGGGCGGTATCACCGCCGCCAGAACGGGCCTCAACGCCCGGGAGGCCGCCCAGCTGGGTCTGGATTACGAGTGCGTCTATGTGCCCGGCTACTCCAACGCCACCTACTATCCCGGGGCCAAGCCCATCATCATGAAGTACACCGTCCAGAAGCAGACGGGCAAGCTCCTGGGCGCCCAGGCCGTGGGCCGCAAGGGTGTGGACAAGCGCAACGATGTGCTGGCTACCGCCCTCTACGCGGGGCTGACGGTCTTTGATCTGGAGAATCTGGACCTGGCCTATGCGCCGCCCTATTCCTCCGCCAAGGACCCCGTCATCACCGGCGGCATGATCGCCGCCAACATGGTCCGGGGCGAGATGGCCTATGCCTGCCATCTGGACCTTCAGAGCTATCTGGACGACCCCGACACCGTGGTGCTGGATGTGCGCACCCGGGAAGAGTGGGATGAGGGCCACGTGGAAGGTGCCGTCCTCCTGCCCATCGACGAACTCCGGGAGCGCTACACCGAGCTGGATATCAGCAAGAAGTATGTCGTCTACTGCGGCGTGGGCTACCGGGCCTACAATTCCTGCCGCTTCCTGCAGGCCAAGGGCTATCAGGTGCGCAACATGGGCGGCGGCTGGATGATCTACAGCATGGATCTGGAATAAAAGGAGATAGAAACAATGGATGTGAAGGAATTCAACCGCTACGGCAGCTATCTGGAAGAAAACATGAAGCTGCGCAGCATGCCCATCGCCATGAAGTTCTGCAAGACCCTGGACGAGGTGCCCGAGGGCGCCGTGTTCCCCAAGAAGCAGCTGGGCAAGCACATGGCCCTGTGCCAGGCCTTTTCCTATACCCGCATGAAGGGCATGACCATCGCCATGACCAAGGAAGACCACTGGTGCTGGAACCCCCTCATCGGCTTCGGCCATGTGGAATGTGTCCCCGGTCAGCCCCAGTTTGACGAAGTGGTGAAGTACATCGGCATCCCCGACAAGGAAAAGGCTGCCAAGTTCTTCGAAAACTTCCCCCGTGTGCCCATGAACAGCTATGAAGCCGTGGTCACCGCGCCTCTGGCCCGCTGCACCTTCGAGCCCGACCTGGTGCTCATCTACGCCGATGTGGCCAAGACCAACCACATGATCCGCTGCATCAAGGGCGCCACCGGCGGCTACATTCAGAGCGTGTTTGACGGCATCGATTCCTGCATTTACTGCACCGTGCCCTCTCTGCTGACCAACGAGTACCGGGTCACCTTCCCCGATCCCGGCGACCGGGAGCGCGCCCGCGCCCGGGATGACGAAGTCATCCTCACCGTCCCCGGCGGCAGAATGAAGGAGTTCATGGACTCTCTGGAAATGAACAACCGCTTCATGGGCTTCGGCGACCGCCTCTTCGAGTTCAATCTGGACTTCCCCCATCCCCCCTTCTACAACAACCTCTTTGAGATGTGGGGTCTGGACGAAGGCGAGGAGTGGGACGTGTAAGTCACGCAGCACCCGGGAACCCGGACCCGGAAGCGTCCGGGTTCCCGTTTTCAAAATACGAAAGAAACAGGAGATGAACGCATGAATCTGAGAGATTATCCCCGTCCGGATTATGCCATCAACCAGTTTTCGCAGCCCCACTGCAGCGAGCTGGAGGGGAGCAAGTTCCTCTTTGTGATGGACGGCGGCTATGACTACGAAGTGGAGATCACCGGCAAGGATACCTGCCGCTGGAACCGCGTGGGAGAGCAGCCCGAAGATGTGAAGTACGAGTGCCTGAAGGCCGACGATACCACCTATCTGCTGGACTATGATCTGCTCATCGGCGGCAACCGGGCCAATCACCTGTACGTCATCGACCTGGAGCAGCGCCTGGTCACCATGGTTACCTGCACCATCGGTCTGAACCCCAAGTTCCCCCTGCTGGTCAAGAGCGAGTACGATTTCGGCGCCATTCAGGTGGAGGGCGAAGAGCTGCCCGCCAAGCGCCACTGCTTTACCGGCGAAATGATGGGCACCACCGTGGAGTGGCACTGGAACACCTTCATGTGGACCCAGCATGACTACTTCAGCCCCGCCTACTACCGCATCACCTGGCCCCAGGACAGCACCGCTGTCAGCAAGATCGGCCCCAACTTCGAGATCCTGGCTTCCTCCGACGAAGTGAGCCAGTATGTGAAGATCAAGGACAAGATGTACCTGTACTGCCTCACCGAGGAGTATATGGAGCGCGTGCTGGGGGATACCAGCCCCTTCCGCTCCAACAACATGATCTTCCTGCAGAACTATGACCGGATGTACCATGTGGGCCGCACCTTCGGCAGCATCGCCATGAACGGTGAAGTGGTCCCCTGCCGCACCCTGTTTGGCGCTTTCGGCAACCCCGTCAGGCTGGACTATGCCTGGCTCAACGCCGAGAACCCCTTCACGGTCTGAGAAAGAAAGGCTAGGTGAACGTAATGAACAAACTTTACGGCGGCGTTTATATCCCCAATCTGGCCAACTATGCCGAGCAGTACGGAATCGGCCAGTACCGCTTTGCCCGCAACTATGAGCTCAAAGGCAAGGAACTGGTCATCGACGCCGAGGGCAAGGAATACACCCTGAGCTTTGCCTGCTGCGAAGAAGCCGTGTTCAACGGCAAGAAGTGCGACTGGGAAGCCGAAAAGCTTTCCGCCGCCCTGTATTTCGTCCGCTTCGGCGGCAACTGCGGCGCCTTCTGCCTCTACGGCGGCAAGGCCGTCCTCTGCCTGAAGGGCCGCAAGACCCCCATCTGCGGCACCATCCGGGGCTATGAGAATGCCCAGGCCCCCGAAAGCGCCGGCGGCGATATGGTGGGCACCAAGGTGCGCTGGATTTTCGGCGTCAACCGCTATGTGAACCATGAGCACTATGCCAAAACCAAGCTGCGTGCCGCCTGGTCCCGGAACACCGTCAATACCGGCAGCGGCAAGACCTTCCGGGACGGCTGGGAAGCCCTGCCCGAAGACTACAATGTGGAAGAGGTCAAGGCCGTGAAGCTGGGCGGCCCCTTCTATCTGGTGGATATCTCCGCCAATGTGCCCGAAGGCGTCTGCGCCCCCGCCGGCATGAACCGGCTGGTGCTGCTGGAGGACTATGACCACATGATGACCGTGGGCTGCGCTTTTGGCGCCGACATGGAACCCATCATGATGGCCGGCTACGCCAAGTTCCTGGACTGAGCGCGTTTCGGCATTGAGATGAAGTGAAAACCGGGGCTGCACCCATGGGTGCGGCCCCGGTTTTGTTCATTTCAGGAATTTCAGGAGCTGGGTTTCCGATGCGTCCGGCAGGATGCCTTTCAGATGCTCCAGCAGCCGCTGCCGGCTCTCCTCCGGCTCCCGGCAGTAGGCGGCGGTGACGCGCTCATAGCCGAAGAGAGCTTCCGGGGTGCTGTAGCGGGCGATGCCCCAGCCGTAGGGCTTGCCGAAGCGGTCCCGGCGGTATTCAAAGTCCGCGATGCAGACATAGGTCTGCATCTGCAGGCGGGTGATGACGGTCTCAAAGCCGGTGTTGCCGCCCTTGCGGTAGTTGCAGGCTTCCTTGAGGCTGTGAGAGAGGAGGGAAGTCTCCCGGATGACGGCTTCGCAGAGCTGCTGATCCTTCCAGAACACCAGTCCTTCTTCACAGCGGGAGTCAAAGTCGTAGCCACTGCGCCGCCAGTTGGCAAAGTCGGGGAAGCAGTCCAGACTCACAAAGCCGGCCTTACCCCCGAAAAACTTGCCGTATACGCAGCTGCCGCTGCGGGCTGCGGGGCCCTTCCACTCCCAGGGGCCGTCGGCATCGTCGGCAAACCAGAGCTGGGGCGGGCAGCATTCTTCGATGGAAAAGCCTTTGATCTCATTGGCGAAAAAGGGGAGAAAGCCCAGCTGCTGCACCAGATCGATCAGCGCTTCCGGGCTGTAGAGCGGGGGAAGGGTCATGGCAGTCACCTCCATAGCTGCCTGTATTGTACGGCATGGGCGGGCAGAAAGTCAATGCGCTGGATTTTTGCAGCCCGGGGCGCTATACTGGAAAAAAACGAGAGGAGGATGCCCTGTGGAGCGAAAGCCCATCTGCGTGGATGCGCAGGATTTTCCCGCCGCGCTGCGCCCCCTGCTGCGTCAGGGGGTATATGACAGCAGCTGCAGCCCGGCGGCCCGGGTCTATTTTCTGGAGGCCGAGGGGGGCTGCTATCTCAAGCGGGCCAAACAGGGCAGTCTGCGGCAGGAAGCGGAGCTGACGGAATATTTCCATGGCCGGGGTCTGGCCGCCCGGGTGCTGGCCTATGAAAGTCTGGAGGAGGACTGGCT
>JAZSQG010000030.1:0-3449 GCA_045537855.1 Oscillospiraceae bacterium | reverse complement strand
TACAACTCCTTGGCTCACAGAACGACATGGCTACGATCCGACTTCGGGAAAATGGCCGCCCCAGCGACATGCTGGCCGAGCGGCTGGACGCCTCCGTGGCCCTCTACTTTGCCGGGGCCGCCCCCAAGCTTCTCATGAGCGGGGACCACGGGCGGGTGGGCTACGATGAAGTGAATGTGATGAAGGACTATGCCATCGCCGCCGGGGTGCCCTCGGAGGATGTGGTCATGGACCATGCGGGCTTTTCCACCTATGAGAGCCTCTACCGGGCCCGGGATGTGTTTCAGGCCCGGCGCGTCCTCATCGTCACCCAGGAATACCATCTCTACCGGGCCCTGTATATCGCCCGGGCGCTGGGGCTGGAGGCCCGGGGCGTGGCCAGCGATACCCGCAGCTATTACGGCCAGTTTTACCGGGATCTCCGGGAGGTGCTGGCCCGGGACAAGGATGTTCTTCAGTGCATCCTGAAGCCGAAGCCCACCTTCCTGGGCCCCGCCATTCCCATTTCCGGCAGCGGGGATGCCACCAACGACCGGGCGTAAAGCTTTGCCGCCCTTCCGGCGGAACAAAAAAAGGGGGCTGCTTTTCTGCGGAAAAGCAGCCCCCTTGATTTTTGCTTTACATGGCCGTGCGCATTTCGATCCACACCAGCAGGATGATGGCCAGACCCGCGCCCATGACCCCCAGAGAGAGGTTCCGGGCGATGCGCAGCTCGGTCTCCGGGGAGATCTCCCCGGTCTCCCGGTCGTAGCGGATAAACACCTTGTCGCCCTTATTGAGCTTGGTGTTTTCCAGCTTCACCTTGGAGGCGGAAACGCGCGTTTCGCCGTCCACCTCGTATTCGTAGACGGGGACGTAAACCAGCACCGGCTTACTGTCCAGACTTTCGGCGTTTTCCATGTTCAGTTCCCGCACCGTGGCGGGGATGCGGATGAGATGTTTGGTGCGTTTGCGGAGCTGTACGGCCATCCAGACCCCGGCAGCCACCAGCACCAGACCCAGCAGGGTAATGGGAGAAAACATAGGATATACCAGCCCTTCCGCGCGCCGCGCTTATTTGAAAAAGAGGATGGAAAACCAGGTGACCAGATTGCCGCCGAAAAACTCGATGCCGTGCTTTTCGGCCAGGTCCGTGGCGATGATGCCGTGGCTCTCCACGCAGGGGAACATCCGCTCCGGGTGGCGGCAGGGCCCGTTGGGGTAGGCGCACTCCTCGCACACGGCGCAGGCCTCGGTGCTGAGGACCATGACCTCCTCCGCCTGCTGACGCAGGATGGCGGCCACCTGCCGGGTGATCTCCTCGTGGGGCGCCCGGGTGGCCAGGGTCTCCTCGATATCCGCGATGTCGTTGACCTCCGTGACGGTGGTGATCACCAGCGCCTCCCGGAAGGCCATGCAGCGGTCGTGACATTCCTCCACCGTGCCCACGCCCGGGGGGCAGGCCCAGCTTTTGCCGTACATGGGGCACTCGGTCTGACAGATGTAGCGGATGCGGTCGGAAAAGAGCAGCTCGCTGCTTTCGATCCAGTCATACTGTGCGATGGGCAGCTCCGCCAGCTGCGCTTCTACGGTCCTCTTGTCCATGGAGTATCCTTCCTTTTTATCTGTGCTGTGCTGCATTGTACCCGCTTTGCCCCCGCCCGTCAAGGCGCAGTATGAAACCGGAGGGCGAAAATTTCCAGTATCTGACGGAAATAACTTGATTTGTTCAAATTTTCGATGTAAAATCGCCTATTGTAAACCGTTGAGCTTTTCTCCGGAAGGAGTGGAATTATGAACCAGCGGCAAGACCGCATCCTCACCGTCCCGAACCTGATTTCGCTGCTGCGCCTGCTGATGATCCCGGTGATCGTCTGGCTGTACGTTGCCCGGCGGGAATCCCGGGCGGCCTTTATCCTTCTGCTGATCTCCTGGCTGTCTGACGTGCTGGACGGCTGGATCGCCCGGCGCTTTCACATGGGCAGCCGCCTTGGGGTGGTGCTGGACCCCGCCGCCGACAAGCTGACCCTGGTCTCGGTGATCTTCTGTATGGCCTTCAGCCATCGGGACATGATCCCTCTGCTGGTGGTGCTGCTGCTGGTGGAGGGCTGCAAGGGCGTTTTCGGCCTTGTGCGCATGAAGCACCGGCGCTACATCAGCAGCGCCAAGTGGCACGGCAAGATCGCCACCGGCTGCCTGTATACCACCCTGCTGCTGCACATGCTCTGGACTGCCATGCCCCTGTGGGTGTCGCATCTGACGGTGTATGTTTCGCTGGCGGTGGTGCTGGTGTCCATGACGCTCTACTGCGTCTTTTATGCCCGCAGCCCGGTGCAGCAGCCGGAAGAAGGGGAATGAGGGCGCTGCGGGGATGTATGAGATCAAATGAAAAAGACGGCGGGCTGCCCGCCGTCTTTTCTGTTTCAGGATTCGTTTACCAGCTTGCCGCAGAGGTGCTCGATGCGGAGCTCCAGCGCCAGTGTGGCGGCGGAAAAATCCCGGAATTCCTTTTCGATGTAGTCGGGATCGTCGGTGTACTTCCGGCAGAGGGCCATCATGCTGTCCTGCTGCCAGTCCTCCACCACCCGGATGCGGCCGAAGACGATGACGCTGCGGACGTTCCAGGACCAGTGGCCGTCCTTGCGGTAGCCCTTGTCCATGACGCAGAAGGAGGCCTTGTCGTGCCTTGCGATGGCGTCCAGCTTGTGGCCTTTTTTGCCGCAGTGGAAGAGGATCTTTCCCTCCTCCGGGAGGTAGAGGAAGTTCATGGGGATGCCGTAGGGGTAGCCGTCGTCTCCCAGCAGGGAGAGGACGCCCCGGGGCTCCTGCTTCAGCACCTGCGCGCATTCCTCGCTGCTGAGCTGCTGCCCCATTCTGCTGAGGGGTCGGAACATGGTGTTGGCTCCTTTCTGAGTTTGGGGAGTTTTCGGGTGGCGTCGGCTGTGATTGCGCCAGAATGGTACATGTGTCAAAAGAAAAGGGGTCCCTCTTTGTAAACTGACATGCGGCAGCAAGTATGTCAGCAAATAACCAGCAAATAAAAACAAACTAAATAGTCGAAAAGCATTCTGCAAAAACACAAGATATTGTGGTTTCAGCGGGGCTCTTCCTTGGCGTGAAGTCATCGCGGCAAATGAGCGGCAAATAAGATTACGCCCAGAACGGAACGTATTTCATATACTTATTTGACGTCGTGGGATCGAGCGGCTTAATGATCCCTGTCGTCACAGCTTCCCTGATCAGTCGGGAAATGCTCCCGGAAGAGGACTGCGGAACCCCGAATCTGGCACGAAGCGAACTATTGGTCAGTTGTTCGCCCTGTACATGCATAATGCAAGCATGCATATAGCAGGCCCAAAGCTTATCCTCGATAGATAGATGCGTGAAGGGCACCTCGGAGAACAATGAAACCTTTGTGCTTTCTTCATAAAGTTCGATGCGTGGGGCAGGCAACTGCTGCAATTCGCAGG
>JAZSQG010000283.1:0-3130 GCA_045537855.1 Oscillospiraceae bacterium | reverse complement strand
GCCGTCCTCTGCCGGGATGAAGTGAGCGGCGAGACCGTCTCCATCCCCGCCGACACGGTGCTGCTGGCCATGGGCGTGCGTCCCAAGGTGGAGGAAGCCAACGCCCTGCGCAGAGCCTGTCCGGAAACCAACTCCTTCCTGATCGGTGACTGCCTCTATGTGGGCAAGAACGTGGCCGCCGCGACCCAGGGTGCCCTGAAGGCTGCCGCCTATCTCTGAGAAGCATTCTGAAAAACCGCCATTGCGGGAAATCCCCCGACGGGCTTTCCAGCCCCAATATACTGCGACAGGAGGTACGATCATGCATTTCATCCAGCGTGAAGATTATTCCACCCCCGAAGCAAGAGCCGCCCGCTACCCCTGGGGCACGCCCCCTCCCAAAATTGACGAAGCCCTCATCGCCGAGACCGTCACGGCGGACGTGGCCATCATCGGCGGTGGCATCTCCGGCCTTTCCACCGGCGCCCGCTGCGTGCAGCTGGGCCAGACCGTGGTGGTGGCAGAAAAATACAAGGGCCTCAACGCCCACGGCGCCCATGTCGCCTCCGTGGGCAGCAAGATCCAGCGGGAACACGGCGTGTTCATTGACAAGAAGCAGTTCGCCCGGGACTGGATGCGCATCTGCGGCAGCCGTGTCAACGAGGACCTTCTGTGGCTCTACATCAACAAGAGCGAGGAAGCCTTTGAGTGGCTGCTGGAGACCGGCGGCGAAGCCATCGAGGGCAAGCTCTTCGGCGGCTACTACAAGGGCCCCGATTTCACCGAGTACCCCGGCACCCACTTCATCCAGCAGAAGGAGGGCTACAGCACTTATAAGTATAACGGCAGCGCCTTCCTGATGTGCGAGATCATGGAAAAGGTCATTCTGGACGGCGGCCAGCGCATCGACCGCAACACCACCGCCCTGTATCTGGAAAAGGACGAAAGCGGCCGGGTGGTCTCCTTCGTGGCCCAGGATAAGGACGGTGTCTACCGCCGCTACGTGGGGCGCAAGGCCGTGGTGCTGGCCACCGGCGACATCGCCGGCAACCGGGAAATGCTGAAGTATTTTGCCCCCCTGGGCCTGAAGGCCGCCCACAACGGCTACTTCCCCGAGGGCGTCAACACCGGCGACGGCCACAAGATGGCCTACTGGGCCGGCGCGGAGTACGAATCCCACGACTGGGCCCTTTCCCTGCACCTCATCGCCTACAGCATGTTCGCCTTCTTCTTCCTCCACGTAAATCAGGAAGGAAAGCGCTATATGAACGAAGACACCTGGGTACAGGCCAAGGCCATCCGCACCCTGCAGCAGCCCGACGGCCGCTGGGCCTTCAGCATTTTCGATGACCGCTGGCTGGATCAGGTGCGCTACCTCTCCCCCATCAACGGCGGCCAGTTCTGCGAACCCCTGCAGGCCGTCTACGGCGAGGGCTGGAGCGATGATAATGACATCGAAGCTTCCATCCAGCGCTATGTGAGCAACGGTCTGTGCTGCAAGGCGGATACTCTGGAAGAGCTGGCCGAGCAGATGGGCGTGGACAAGGACACCTTCCTTGCCACCGTGGCCCGCTACAACAAGATGTATGAGCAGCAGAACGACGAGGATTACGGCAAGCGCACCGCCCTGCTGACCCCCATCGACAAGCCCCCCTTCTACGCCCTGAAGTTCGGCCCCTCTCTGCTGGACGTGTTCGGCGGCGTCAATACCGACGTGAAGCTCCGGGTGCTGGATGCCGACAACAAGCCCATCCCCGGCCTGCTGGCCGTTGGCATGATCGCCGGCGGCCTCTACGGGGTGGACTATCCCCTGCTCTTCAACGGAAACAGCCATGGCCGCTGCCTCACCTGGGCCCGACAGGCTGCCGAGACAATTGCCAACGGCGAAGCCTGATGGCAACGCATCCAAACAGGAAGGAGAACCCCTATGGACCCCAGAAGCTGCATTGAAGCCATCGTTGGTCTGGAATGGCCCATGTTCCACTCCGTCAACGGAGAGGACGGCCCCAAGGCCGACTGTCAGAACGATAAAATCACCTTTGAAGCCATGCGCTTTGCCCAGTTTGCCGCCTGGGACCAGCCCAGCCGCCTCTCCTATCTGGAGGATCTGCAGGCTGCCAAAGCTGCCGGGCGCAATCTCTGCACGGAAAAATACATCCACATGATGAAGAGCACCGCCATCCTCCAGTACCGGCAGCTGGAACACCTGCTCACTTTCCCCGATGCGGAAGGCATGGAGCTGGTGGATCAGATCACCGAAAAGCTCATCGAGCAAACGGAAGTGCTCTTCCAGAAATTCCCCTATACCTCCGGTTTCGGCCGTCCCCTGCGCAGCAGCATGGATCTGGGCGGCGTCACCTCCGTGGAGACCTACCAGCGGGGCGAGCTGATGACCTATTCCACGAAAACCCTGTCCCTCCTCTGGCAGCATCTGCTGAATCTGGAGCAGCAGGGCCGCGCCCTGGCCCGGGTCATTCTGGAAAACAGCATCCGCAGCTACGGATTCCCCGATCTGGAGACCGCAGAAGCGGAAGCGAAGCTGCGGGTGGAAGCCATGCCCATCGAAGTGTCCTACGGCTGCTCCTGCTGCAGCGATGACCGCTGCGGGGATGGCTGCGGGGACGACGGCTGCGATCCCTGCCATGGCTGATTTCTTCGACACACTGGACCGCCTGTATCAGGCGGGGGACCAGCAGCGCATCGAAGCATTTTTTACCGATACGCTGCACAGGCTAAGCCGGGAGGGGCAGGCGGAAAGCGGGCACTATGCCAGCGTGCTCAACGAGGAGGCCTGCTTTTTCCGGGGCGTCAGCCGCTACGAGGAGTCGGAGGACGCCTTTTCCCGGGCCCTGCAGCTGATGGAGCAGCTGGGCCTCGCGGAGACGCAGCAGTATGCGGTGATGATCCTGAACCGGGCGGGGCTCTACCGCCTCACCGGGGCATTGGACGCCGCCATCGGGGACTTTCTCCGGGCCAAAAAGCTGCTGGAAGCTTCCGGCGGGGATGACTATGCCTATGTGAGCGTCCTCAACAACCTCTCGCTGGTCTATCAGCAGACGGGGCAGCTCACCGAGGCCCGGGAAATGTCCGAAGCGGCCTGTACCCATTTCCGGGGAAAAGCCGGGAGCGAGCACGAATACGCCACCTCTCT
>JAZSQG010000152.1:0-6079 GCA_045537855.1 Oscillospiraceae bacterium | reverse complement strand
GCTACAGCTCTCTGGCCCTCAGCTTCCCCGAGCGTGCAAAGGAACTCTTCAAAATCGCGGCGGAGAACGCGGAGATCAAGTACAAGAAGCTGCTGCTTCAGAAGCAGATGTACGATCTGGACATTCAGTAAGAAACACGATTCCCGTTTCGGGGGCGCGGTGCAGCCGCGCCCCCGGCTTTTCGGAAGGAGATACATATGGCAGATACCATTGCCGCCATCGCCACCGGCCTGCAGAGAAGCGCCCTGGGCATCATCCGCCTCAGCGGGGATGATGCCGCGTGCATCGCGGAAGCAGCCTTCCGCCCCGCCTTCGGCGGCAGCCTCCGGGACTATCCCCCCCGGAAGCTGGTGCTGGGAGACCTGCTGGACGAAGACGGGCAGGTGCTGGATCAGGTGATGATGTTTTACAGCCCCGGCCCCGGCAGCTTCACCGGGGAGAACACGGCGGAGCTGCAGGGGCACGGCAGCCCCGCCGCCCTGAACGCCATCCTCCGCCGCCTCTTCGACCTGGGGGCCCGGCAGGCGGGACCCGGGGAGTTTTCCCGCCGGGCCTTTCTCAACGGGCGGCTGGACCTGACCCAGGCGGAGGCCATCATCGACCTCATCGACAGCGAGACCCCCCTGGCGGCCAAAAACGCCGCCGCCCAGCTCCACGGTGCCGTCACGAGAAAGACGGACGCGGTCTATGAGGAGCTGCTGGGGCTGGAAGCCCAGTTTCAGGCGGCGGTGGACTACCCCGACGAGGGGGTGGATCCTCTGGAAAACGCCCGGCTGGCCCAAAGTCTGCGGGATGCCGAAGGGCAGCTCAGCGCCCTGCTGGGCAGCTTTTCCCGCAGTCAGGTGCTGAAGGAGGGCGTCCTCTGCGCCCTGCTGGGCAAGCCCAATGCGGGCAAGTCCTCCCTGCTCAACGCCCTGCTGGGGCGGGAGCGGGCCATCGTCACCGATCAGGCGGGCACCACCCGGGATACACTGGAAGAAAAGCTCACCCTGGGGGGCCTCCTCCTGCGCCTGACGGATACCGCCGGCCTGCGGCGCACCGCGGATGCGGTGGAAGCCCAGGGTGTGGAGCGGGCCCTGCAGGCCGGGCGGGAGGCCAGTCTGGTGCTGGCGGTCTTTGACGGCTCGGAGCCCCTCTCGGAGGAGGACAGCCGGGTGCTGGAGGCCGCCGGAGAAGCCCGTCAGGCCATCGCCCTCATCAACAAATCCGACCTGCCCCGGAAGCTTAGCCGGGAGCAGCTGGAAGAACGCTTCGACACCGTGCTGGAGGTCTCCGCCCGGACGGGGCAGGGCCTCAGCGAGCTGGAGGAAGCGGTGAAAACGCTCCTTGCCGGGGAAAGCCCCCTGCAGGCCGGGGAGGTGCTCACCAACGCCCGGCAGTATGACGCCATCCGCCGGGCCCGGGAGGCCATCTGCCGGGCGGCGGAGGCACTGGAAATCGGCCTCACCCCGGACGCGGTGCTCACCGACGCCGAGGCAGCCATGAACGCCCTGGGCGAGCTCAGCGGCCGCACCCTGCGGGACGATCTGGTGGACGCCATCTTCTCCCGCTTCTGCGTTGGAAAGTAAGGGCGCGAGCGCCCCCTGAAAGCACAAAAAATACCCGCCGCGGCAGTGCCGCGGCGGGTATCTCTGTTTCCGATTCCCTTACTTTGGAAAAGCCTCAGTTCCAGCGGATGGTATAGCCGGGGACCAGCTGCTCAAAAATCTGCGTCAGCTCTTCGGCAAAACCGAAGCGCAGGACCAGGGCTGCCGCCACCGTGAGCAGGATGCCCAGCAGGATGAGGATCACATAAGCCCGGGCCAGATTCCGCCGGGCGATCTTCCGGCAGCCGCCGCAGGCCCAGATGATCATCAGCAGCTGTCCCAGCAGGGGGATGCCCATGAGGATGATCTGCAGGGCCATGCCCCAGGATGTCATGGGGGCATAGCGGCTCTTCCGGCCCGGCCAGTCGCCCACAGGCGCTTCCGGGGCGGGGGCGGGCGCTTCCTCATACATCGGCGCGGAGGCGGGTTCTTCCTCATACACCGGCACAAATGCGTGGGCGGGCGCTTCCGGCGCGGCCTCGGGCTGCTGAGGCGTCGTCTCCTCCAGAACCGCATCCAGCTCCCGGCGAAGCTCGGGGCAGGCAGCCAGATCCACGGTCTTTTCATAGGGGGAAACGGGCTGCTCCTCCGTCCAGGCAGCCTCGGGGGCTTCCCGCACCGGGGCCAGAGGCAGCCGGGCGCCGCAGTTTTCGCAGAAGCGGCTTCCTTCGGGCATGGCCGCGCCGCAGTCGCTGCAAATCACAGTTGCCATGAAATGACACTTCCTTTCACCGGGGGGCGGAGGCGCGGGGCTCCCGCCGGGCCGATCTCCGTATTCCAGTGTATCATAGCGCAGGGCGCGGCCTTTGTCAAATCATGTAGAGCGGGCGCAGTCCGCCCGCCGGGTACCGCCGTTTACAGGCCCATGCTCCGGCTCACGCCGTCCACCATGTCCCCCACCATGCGCAGGAAGTTTCCCGCGCCGTGGCAGCGGCTTTTCTTTTTCGGGGCGGCAGCCATGCCCAGGCCGATGCCCAGGGCGAGACCCGCGCCCATCCCCTTCCAGAAGCTCATGCTGCACATATGCTTTTCTCCTTCCCGGCGTGCCGAAATCCGGCACGCGCCCAGAGAAAGTATTCCCCCGCGCCCGGCGCTTTTTTCCCGGAAGCGGCCTCCAGATTTTTCCGTTTATTTGATCGGATCCTGCCGCTTCCTTCAACGCAGCCTGAAAGCGGCGGCCTTTCCGTCCATCCCAGCGAAAGGAACCGGGGCGCACCGCGCCTGCCCCTTGTGTTTTTCCGATTTTTCGTGTAGAATACACTGTCGGGATTTTTCCGCCGGGAAAACAGGCCCGAACGCCCAAAAAGGGAGGCATTACCATGAAGAAAACTCTGGCCACCGTCCTGAAACTTCTTGTGGCCCTGGCGGCCATCGCTGCCGCCGCTTACTGCGTTTACCGCTATTGGGACTGTCTGAAGGCACTCTTCTGCAGCCTGAAGGAAAAGCTGCAGGCCCTTTGCAGCTGCTTTGGCTGCGGCTGTGACTGTGACAGCGACTGTGAATGCTGCTGCGGCGAGTTCGACGATTTTGAGGATCTGTAAAAGGCGGGGCTGAAGAAACATGTATCGTAGTATTCGCAAGCGCTATCTGCGTATTCTGCTTCCGGCAGCGGCCATCCTGCTCCTGGCAGCGCTCATCCTGCTGTGGGTCAGCGGCTTCGGCATCCTGACGCTGATGAAGGACCCGGTGCAGCTCACCCAGCTGGGCCCCGACAACGTGGAGGGCAGCTACGCCACCATCCGGGTGGACGATCTGGATGTGACCTTCGGCTTCTTCGGCTATCAGGACAGCGCCACCGGAGAAACGGTGGTGGAGGAGCGCTACTGCCTCTACCCCCTGGAGGGGAAATACCTCATCATCAAGGCCACGGGGGAAGCGGTGGAGCAGCTTCAGATGAAGGATGACGCCGCCGACCTCATCGCTTCCGGTCAGGTGGGCAGCGTCATGGAGCTGAACTACGGCTCCATCACCGGCACGGTGGACACCAGGCCCGACAAGAAGATCGTGGAGATCCTGAAGACCTGGATCACCACCAACTACCTCAAGGCAGACAGCCTCACCGACCGCTTCACCGGGGCGGACCTGAGCGGCTACGAAGGTGCCGCAGAGGGGAATTATGCCGCCTATCTCGCCGATGTGATCCTGCCGGTGCAGCTGCAGGCGGACCACGTGGGCCGCATGAGCTTCAGCGCCGTGCGGCGGCTGACGCTGCTGGCGGGCGTGCTGGTGCTGCTGGCGGTGCTCCTGCTGGTGAGCATTTTCATCGGCTTCTGGGAGCGGCCCCTGCGCAGCGCCCTGCGTCTTTACGGCAAGGAGAGCCTGGCGGAGGATTTCGCCAAAACGGACCCCTTCGGCCATAAGCTCCGGGTGGGCAGCGGCTATATCTGGATCTTCGGAAAGCTTTTCAGCCGCATCGTCCCCACGGCCGATGTGGTCTGGGCCTATGCCCGCAGCAAGCGCCTGGAGGGGGGCAAGCTCAGCTGGTCCCTGGTGCTGAAGACCGTGGACGACCGGGAGTTCTCCGTCCGTCTGGGGGACAGCGCCCTGGTGCAGAACGCCATCACCGCCATCCAGGCCAAGGGCTATCCCCTGGTGCTGGGCTTCGACAAGGAAAAGCAGAAGCTGTACCAGAAGGACCTGAACGCCTTCCGGGCGAGGGCCAAAAACGGCACCCTGTAACTTAAAACGAAACAGCAGCCGCCGGACAGAAGGATCTGTCCGGCGGCTTTCGTATGTCCTTTTTACAGCTTGGGGGCGCGCTTGCGGCAGAGATAGATGTCGATCTTCTCCTTCATCCGCTCGGGGATCTTCCGGTCCACAGGGCAGCGCTTGGCCTGGGCCATGCGCCGGGTGAAGGCGGCGATGAAGTCGATATCCTCCAGCATCTGCTCGGCGGAGAGCACCTCCGCCGTGTCATAGCGGTTGTGGATGGTGGCGATGTTCTGGGGGGCGTGGCGGGCGAAGGTCATGGCGGGCACGCCCTTATCGGCAAAGGGGGTGGAGTCGCTGGAATAGGCGTCCATCATCAGACCGATGCCCAGACCCTTCTCGGCGGCCATGTAGCTGGGGTAATGGCTCAGCTTCTCTTCGCAGGTGCAGCAGGCAAAGAACTTGCCCATGACGCAGCCGATCATGTCCAGATTGATATTCAGGGCGGCCTTCTTCAGCTCTTCTTCGTGGGCGGCGGTGTAGGCCTTGGCACCCAGGAGGCCCCGCTCCTCGCTGCCGCACCAGACAAAGCGCAGGCCGTAGCGGTGCCCGGTCTTTGCAAAGTATTCCGCCAGACCCAGCAGGCCCACGGAGCCGGACATGTTGTCATAGGAGCCCACAGAGAGGGAGGTGGAGTCATAGTGGGCGCTGAGGACGATGAATTCGTCAATTTCGCCGGGCATGTCCAGCACAATGTTGTGAGACTTTCCGGTGTACTCCTCCTGCTTCAGGATGATCCGGGCGCTCTTGCAGCCCTCCTTGATGAGGCGGAAGGCATCCTTGGCGTTGAGGTTCACGGCGGGCATGCGATTGCCTTCATGGACCAGCTCCCGCTGCTCCTTCTGGTCGATGTCCCGATGGTCCTGATTCAGGGCGCCGTCATAGGTGATGTAGCCCAGGGCGCCGTTTTCCCGGAGATCCTTGTAGAGCCAGTGGCCCACGGAGCCGTCCACCAGCACGATTTTGTCCTTACACTGGGACAGGGACCAGGGATCTTCGCCCCGGAGGTAGTACAGGGGCGCTTCCACATCCCAGCTGCCGGCGCAGAGGTAGCCCTTGCAGGGGATGCTCTCCCCGTCCACGATGAGCTCCGCCTGCTCCATGTTGGCCATGGGCACATCGAAGGCTTCCAGCTTCGCTTCCAGACCCATTTCCGCCAGCACGCCCCGGAGATATTCCGCGCAGCGCAGCTCTTCCGGGCTGCCGCCGGTACGCACAAAGGCGGTATCTTCAAAAATCTGCATGATCTTTTTTGCATCCATGGTGAAAACTGTCCTTTCCTTCGGTTTTTCTCTATGGTAGCCTATTCTGCCGCCGTTTGCAACGGACCGGAAAAATTTTCTCCCGGCCCAAACAGAACCGCCCGGACCCACAGAGGGGTCCGGGCGGTATGTTTACGGTTGCGCGACAGACTCAGGCCTGCTGCTTGGCGGCGTTGATCTTGACGCCGGGGCCCATGGTGCTGGCGGTGACGCAGCTGCGGATATACTGACCCTTGGCAGCGGCGGGCTTGGCCTTGATGACCGCGCCGATGAGCGCCAGGTAGTTGTCGAACAGCTTGTCGGCGCCGAAGCTGACCTTGCCGATGGGGCAGTGGATGATGTTGGTCTTGTCCAGACGGTACTCGACCTTACCGGCCTTGATCTCGGCGACAGCCTTGGCGATGACAGGGCTGACGGTGCCGGACTTGGGGCTGGGCATCAGGCCCTTGGGGCCCAGGACGCGGCCCAGACGGCCAACAACGCCCATCATGTCGGGCGTGGCGACGACCACGTCGTAGTCGA
>JAZSQG010000337.1:0-4588 GCA_045537855.1 Oscillospiraceae bacterium | reverse complement strand
ACAGGTGAACGCAGTTTTCCCTTGTACACGCACGTCGGCATGCAAATTATACTGAAAACTGCCGACAAAGTCAATCCAAAGGTTTGAGTTTCCCATTTTGACCGGCAGAATTGTCGAATCCACGAAATGCCGCCCTGTTTTTACATTAATATTTCCTTTTTTTCGTCAAGATGCACAAAACGCAACTTTGCAGCACCGGGATAGGCCGCACTTTTCAATTCCGGCGCGGGATTCTGCGCATTTCCAAGGCAGCGCCTGGGGTGCACCGACACAAAAAAAGTTGTATATTCCAGCTTTGCAGCAGGGCTTTTCTGCAGCAAACGCCTCATCGGGACTATGGGTAGCGTTGTGCCACGCATTTCCCACAACATCTTGCTCCCCCCTTGCAAAGGCCGGACAAGCGGCAAAAAGTCAGGCCCTCAAACCCGGATCAGGCCGGAACCTGCCGCTCGAAACGCAGTACAGAACCCGTCTGAAGCCTGCTACGGCGCACTTCGGAGTCCCGGACAGGTACATTTTCGTCATAAACACCAATTCCCTGCCCCGGGGCCTGCCGACCGTACATCCCCCCTGTCCGGGGTGCCCAGAATCATGATATTCGCGGAAAACCTCCGTATTCCCAGGGGACGCCCTCCCGAAGCGCATACACCCGGAACACTTGCGTTTTCACCGCAGCTGTGCTAGTATTTATATGGTATGAATGTATTTGATTTTGACAAGACCATCTATTTCCGTGAGAGCACCACAGGCTTTTACCGTTTCTGCATTCCCCGGCGGCCCATCATTCTCCTGTGGCTGCCCGTAGCGGGAATTTTCGCAGTGGCGAGGCTGCTGGGGCTTTGCTCTCCCACCCGTCTCAAGGAGGCTTTCCACGGATATCTCCGGGCGCTCCCGGATGCGGAGGCGCTGGTGGAAGCTTACTGGGACCGACACATGGAGGAGATCCCCGCCTGGATGCGTGCAAAGCTTCCTGAAGGTGGCTTTGTGATCTCCGCGTCCCCGGAATTCATCATCGCCGGGCTCTGCCGCCGCCTGGGTCTCCCCTTCACCGGGACCCGGATGGACATTCGCAGCGGAAAAATCAGCGGCAAAAGCTGCAAAGGTGAAGAAAAACCCCTGCGCTTTCGGGAACTCTTCCCCGATGCTGAGGTAGAGGAATTTTATTCCGACAGCCTCAGCGACACGCCCATGGCGCGTCTGGCGCAGAAAGCCTACCTGGTCAAGGGGGAACGCCTCTCTCCCTGGCCGCCCGAAACCCTCTGAACTCGCAAAAACGATCCGCCCCGCCTTCCGGCAATACGGCGGAAATCTCACATAAGGAGTATAGAACCATGTCTTTCACCGAAAAGCTCAAGAAGTTCACCAACGAGGCTGTGGAAGTGGGCAAGAAGCTCACCAGCGACGCCATGGAAAAGGGTAAGGGCCTTGCCGAGCAGGGCAAGCTGGCCCTGGACAACCAGAAGCAGCAGGACACCATCAAGCAGGCAAAGGCCCTCATCGGCGCCTATGTTGTGGACCATCAGCTGCTGACCGAGGACGACTTCGTCGCCGCCCAGCTGGCCGCCATTTCCGCCGCCTACGAGACCATCGCCGCTAACAATGACCGCATCGCGGAACTGAAGACCTCCGCAGAAGAGGCAGATGTGGAAGTGGAGATCGTCTGTGAAGAGGCTGTACCTGCGGAACCCTGCTGCTGTGAAGACGCTGCACCCGCAGAGGCCGAAACCCCTTCCGCCGAAGAAGCGTCTGCTCCCGAGGCCGCTCCCGCCACCGTCACCTGCCCCGTCTGCGGTGCCGAAGTCCCCGCCGCTTCCCGCTTCTGCTCCCTCTGCGGAGAAAAGCTGGTCTGATCATCAAGGCAGCCCCTGTTCCCGCCCACAGGTGCCAAAGCTGCAGGCTGCCTTAAGCTGCAGACTCCCCGATACAGGCTGCGGCGGTGCTGCATTGCAGCACCGCCGCTTTTTCATTTTTGAAATGTTCAGTCCGCCCGCAGCGCCTTGGCCAGCTTATGGCCGATGGTACAGCGGTAACCCTGTGCCTGACCTTCCGCGTCCCAATTGATGACGCAGGCAACCTGGCATTCCAGGCACTGCACGCTGCCGTCTTCCCTGCGCTCATAGTTTCCGGAGGGCTGGGGCTGGGCATCCTGGGCCGGGCCGTCATAGGGCTGCACACTGCTTCCCTCATCCATGCGCCGCAGAAGGGACAGCAGAATGCCCTTTTCCAGGTCCTGCAGCCGGGCCAGAATGGCGTCTTCACTTCCTTCCGGCCGGGACACGATGGTGTCCGCCAGGCTCAGGATCCGTTCCGCAATTTCCCGATTCATATGTGATCTCCTATCCAGTTTATCCGTGTTTTCCGAATTTGAAGCCAGTATAACACACTTTCTTGAAAAATGGAGGATAAGATATGCAGTTTTCTCTTGGAAACACCGGCATCACCACCGAAAAGGTCGCCTTCGGCGCGCTTCCCGTCCAGCGCGCCGATACACAGACCGCCGTGAAGCTCCTGCGCAGAGCCTATGAGGGCGGCATCACCTTCTACGACACCGCCCGCTACTACTCCGACAGTGAGGAAAAGCTGGGCCTTGCCTTCGAAGGCATGCGGGAGAAAATTTTCATCGCCACAAAAACCGGCTGCAAAACGCCGGAAGGCTTCTGGGCCGACCTGGAAACCAGCCTGCGCAACCTGAAGACCGACCATGTGGATATCTACCAGTTCCACAATCCGGACTTTGTTCCCAAGCCCGGTGACGGCAGCGGCCTGTATGAGTGCATGCTGGAAGCCAAAAAGCAGGGCAAGATCCGTCACATCGGCATCACCAATCACCGCATCGGCCTTGCCAATGAAGCCGTGGAATCCGGCCTGTACGAGACCCTCCAGTACCCCTTCTCCCTGCTGGCCTCCGAGCAGGACATCCGGCTGGTGGAAAAGACCCGGGATGCGGGCATGGGCTTCATTGCCATGAAAGCTCTTTCCGGTGGCCTCATCAACAATGCGAGGGCAGCCTGCGCCTTCCTGAACCGGTATCCTGTACTGCCCATCTGGGGCATCCAGCGGGAAAGCGAGCTGGAGGAGTTCCTGTCTTTCATTGTCGAGCCCCCTGCACTCACAGCAGAACTGCAGGCCGTGGTGGACGCCGACCGCAAGGAGCTGGCCGGTGACTTCTGCCGTGGCTGCGGCTATTGCATGCCCTGCCCCCAGGGGATCGAGATCAACAACTGCGCCAGAATGAGCCTTCTGCTGCGGCGCGCCCCCACCGGCCCCAACCTGACGCCTGAAGCACAGGAAAAGATGAAAAAAATCGAAGACTGCATCGAATGCGGCGCCTGCAAGGCCAAATGCCCTTACGGGCTGGACACCCCCGCCCTGCTGAAGCGTAATTACGAAGATTATAAAAAGGTGCTTTCCGGCGAGACCGTCCTTTGACAGGCCGCCAACCCAAAATCACAAATATGCAATATTGTGATTATTTTCCTGTAACCACTTGTCATTTCCCCCGCAAAGTGTTATGATTCAATTAACTATCCTGCGCAAGTATTACAAATAGGAGGATTTTAGACATGAAAAAAGCGATTTCCCTGATTCTTGCCCTCATGCTCGTCTTCTCCCTCTGCGCCGTCGGTGCCGGTGCTGCCGATGAAGCGACCGTTTACGTCACCGTCAGCATCGGCAGCGAGGTTGTCCTCGCCGCCCAGCCTGTCACCATCAGCGACCTGACCGTGCATGGCGCTCTTGTGGCCGCCCATGAGCTGTACTACGCTGATGGCCTCGCCGGCTTTACTGCTGGCCCCAGCGCAATGTACGGCGGCATGTACCTGATTGACGGCTTCTGGGGCTACACGAACAACCCCTACGTCATTCTCAATGACGGCCCTCTCGGCTATGGCAGCAATGATGCTACCCTGAACACCGCCGATGTCGCTCCCGTCAAGGACGGTGACAACATCATCATCAGCGACAATATGGGTCTCTGCGTTTCTCTCGACCCCGTTGTCTCCGGTGACAGCTGCACCATCACGGCTCTCAGCTGGACCCTGAACTTCATGACCTTTACTTACACCTCTGCGCCTCTTGCCGGCGCTGATGTTGTTGATGTTGCCACCGGCGCTTCCCTTGGCACCACCGACAGCAACGGTCAGGTCACCGTTCCCAACTACGGCACTGTTGCCGTGGGCGGCGTTGCGGCCATCTACCTTGGCGAAGCTCCTGTTGCCGAGCCTGAAGTTCCTGCCGAGCCCGAAGCTCCCGCCGAAGAGCCCGAAGCTCCTGTCGAAGAGCCCGAAGCTCCTGTCGAAGAGCCTGAAGCTCCTGTCGAAGAGCCCGAAGCTCCTGTCGAAGAGCCCGAAGCTCCCGTCGAAGAGCCCGAAGCTCCTGCGGGAGATCCCGCTGCCGATCCCGGCGTGCCTGCCGCTCCCGAAGAGCCTGCGGTGCCCGAGACTCCCGTGGTTGCTCCTCCCGCCTCCGGCGATTATGACAGCGCTGCCGGCACCTACACCGTTGCCGCCGGTGACTGCCTGTGGACCATCTGCGAAGCTGTTTACGGCAACGGCGCCAAGTGGGGCGAAGTGTGGGCTGCCAATGCGGC